>JABJHA010000046.1 GCA_018662005.1 Rhodospirillaceae bacterium
AAGTGGTTATGGACATACAACAACGAACGGCCCAACATGGCCATCGGCGGCATAACGCCAAAACAGAAACTGGCTATGATAAGCATAGCCGCTTAAACGATTCTATTTATGCGGCCCTCTGAAAATGGGGGTATTACCGAATCATACTTAAACTATGAGAATTTTACGGTCTAATATGCGAACGATTAGCTTTTTTATAGCTAACTTTGAGAAAGAATTTCCTCGATTTCGGCCAATATCAATAACTTATAAAAACTGCCCAATTCCCGCCGGCTGTGCTTGGATGCATAACTTGAGAATTGTGACTCTGGTAATTCAATCGAAATAAGGACTGGATACGTGCAGAAAGCCGAGATTACTCTCTAACACTTCCGCATAGGACGAATAGAGCGGACGTCATTTTGGGTCGGCCAAAAGGGCAGGTCATGGCCCATATCAAACGTTGAAATTTTACTTTGAATTTGAATGATACTTCCAGTTTCGTAGTTCCGCTTCCTGTTGTTCGGTCAAACCCAGGGATTTTCCCTCTTGGAATGCATACTCCACCGAAGAGCCCAGATTCAAACGATAGGACGCCCACATCACTCCGAGTAATGCTGCCCTTGGCGTGTAGACCAGTAGCGGGCCGTTGTTGGCGTTGAGGACGGTCTGGTTAAACAGGGCAGATTGCTTTCGGCTCGGCATATCGCCTTCGATGGGGATATTGAAATACCGCATGCCGACTGCTTCGGTCTCGGCGCGGTGAAGAGCTGCCGTGGACGCAGGTGTCGCGAGATCGATAACGGAACGGAACCCGAAAATTTTAAATTCGCTTATGCGCGTGATCGGTTGACCGAAGGTCGCTAACAGATAGGGTATCGCCCAGCCCTGGAACGGCGATGCCATATCCCATTTTTCCAGGAAGCTTCATGGATTTAAGGTCGAGGGATTGTTCAACTGGACGGCCATCGGCGGCGATAATATCGTCGTCGCTTTGGGACATTTCACCGTCGCCCCACCAGCCACAGGCGTAGGCAGGGGTCTTCAGTGTTAAAAGGATGGAAAGTATTACAAGCCGGAGGGCAACCATCGGGCTATGCAGAAAGCCTGTCGCCCTCCTTTGCCTCGATCATCAGATCTTTCAGAGTCTCTTTTTCGAGTTCGATAAAGTCTTTTGTCACTTCAGAAAATTGTTTGTAAAAGGGCAGACCGGTTTTTTCGATGACGTCATTACAGAAATTGGAAACCCATTTTGAAAGATGCTCGTCATAAAATCGTTTTTGGATATTCAGAATATTTTGGCCCAGTTCATGCTCCTGGTTTGTCCATGCTTCTGCCTCCTTAAGGAGTAACTGTTGCATGAACTCAAGCTCTGCACTGATGTGATCAGGCATTCCGCCAAAGGCATCATTGACTTTCAAACCGGCCGCCTCCATGAATTTTTTCACTTCGACTGTCTGTTCCCCCCACAAGGCTTTCTTCTCTCCAAATCTCGCATCCGTATGCATCGATTCATGTGGAGAAATATGAGAACTTGGTCCAATGAAAAGTCTCGTATATTCAATGGCCAAGTTCTCATTAAGTTGGTCTTGGGGAGTACTCTCAAACATCTCATCCAGTGAGAGGTTGAGCGCAGTCAGGGCATCGGAACATTCCGGTTCCCTGAGCTTTGACAGGAGAGCGTCAGATGGCGCCTCCCGGAAGACATCGGCCAGAAGGCCATACACATTGGCTCGCGCCGTTGCCATTTGGACCATGTCATTCCGAGGGGTATCCATTTTCATTTCTCCTTAATTTTAGAACTTAGGCCTTTTGGACCTGAACAACCGTATCCATCCAGCGCTGCGCTCCACTAATCGGATCAGAGCTGTTTGGAATGATTGCATTAGGGTGAACGCCATGTTTGTTCCACGTCATATTTTTGGCGTCGGGATCGCTGGAACTTCCCACACTGCCAGGGTTACTTTTTCCTGATCCATAGATGCCCGAGAACTTCCTGCCAAAATGATGGGAAATGGCTATGACTCCGGGGATAATTCCCTCGGTCACATAGGCGGTCGTCGTGATTTCTCCGACAGTGCTTTTCACCTTGATCGCATCGCCATCCTTGATGCCACGTTCTGTGGCGGTTTTGGAATTGATCCAGGCCGGGTTGTCGTGCTTGATCTCGGACAGCCACTTACATTGTGACGTACGGGAGTGCGTGTGTACGGCAACCTTGTAGGTGGTCAGGATCATGTCGTCCTTGGCCATAGCCTCGTGTTCAGGTGTTGGTGTATAGGTCGGGAACGGAGGAAGCCCCGCGCCCTTGAAGTTGTCGGAATAGAAATCAAGAAGACCCGACTTGACGAACTTCGTGTTCGGCGGATAAGCCTTACGCGGAGTCCCTTCAATGTCCTGGGCGACGTAGGCATTTTTGGCGCCTTTGGTTTCAAGGTATTTGGCGTTGCTGCCAACTCCGGCTTTCTTATGATTCCAGTAGACGCCGGTATCCTTGTCGAGAATGACGCCGTCGCCGGAAACATCGACCTTCGCCTCATAGAACCCGTAATTGGGTTTGCCATTCGGATCATGCCAGACACCGTGTTTTACCATGTAATCAAAACCACCGGCTTCCTTGACGCCCGGGGTCATATCACAGGTTTGTTTGACGAAGTCCTTCTTGCTCGAATAGACAAGCTCGAAGCCAAGCCTCTTGGCCAGTTCCGGCCATACATCACCCTGGCATCTCGCTTCGCCTAAAGGCTTGACGAGAGGTTGACGAATGTAGTTCTCGCCGATCTGAGAGGCATCAACCATATCTTCCCAATCCCATCGCTCAAGATAGGTTACGTCTGGCAAGATGATGTCAGCATACTGCGAGGACTCGTCGTAGGAGATTGTCGAAGTAATCAGGAAGGGCATAATGCTTTCGTCCTTCATGATTTCGTGAGCCTCGTTATTGTTACCGTTAATGTAGGTCGGGTTGTAGCAACTCCACCAATACACACTGGGCCGACCATTTTGGCCATCCTTGATCAATGGAAGAATGGACTGGCTGACATGATGGGTTGGAAAGGCTGCTTCGCCGGGGAAACCGTCCTTAAGGTGCAAGCCCTTTTGAACCTTCGCCGGGGTCGACGATGGTGCACTCCAACTGCCACCGACACCCATGACACGGCCACCGGCTGTATCCAGGTTGTTGGTGATGGCTGCAAGCAACATTGCGGCACGTTCCTGATCGGCACCGTGATGGTGCATGACCGTACCACGGTAGGTCACCAAACAGGCTGACTTTGCCTTGGCGAAACCACGAGCGATTTCAGTGATCTTGGCAGCCGGAACGCCACTTTTCTTGGAAGCGAACTCAGGCGTATACTTAGCCACTCGTTCCTTAACAGCAGCAATCTTCTGATCCGTCGTCGCATGATGGTCAGGCGTTACCCGCATATACTTGAAGTGATCTTTACGGAATAAACCTTCGTTCATAATGACGTTGATCATCGACAGCATTACCAGGCCATCAAAACCGGGCTGGATTGGAACCCATTCGGTCGACTTGGCGGCGGTGTTCGAAAGCCTGACATCGAAGGTGTAAAGTGGCACCCCACGATCAACCATGGCCCTGATCAGACGCTGTGAAGTCGGGATATGGTTGGTGTGGGTTTCGAACTGGTTGGATCCAAAGTTAACCACGAAGTCTGTTTTGTCGTAATCCCAGTTGTCATACATGCCACCCCAAAGACTTTCCTGACCGACCCACTTACCGCCTTCACAAACGGATGTGTGGTTGCCGATGGTCTTGGTGCCGTATGCCGAAAGGAAGTCGCCGGTAACGGCCCACTGAGAAGCCTTATGACGACCGTAGGCATACATAAACTGCTCTGGCTTGCCGGCATCACGTAGGGGTTTCAATTTGCTGGCGATGATATCCAGGGCTTCGTCCCATGAAATCCTTTTCCATTTGTGCTCGCCACGTTTGCCAACACGCTGCAATGGATAAAGGATGCGATCCGGGAAATAGACCTGGTTAACACCGGCCTGGCCCTTGGCGCACAGCTTGCCGAGAGTCCTGATTGAGTCCGGATGGCCTTCGAGTTTCTTAAGCTTGCCATCTTCGACATACCCAATCATCGCATCACGGGTCACACAACCCCAACAAGCGGTCGGGATTGCTTTTCGTTCCGTACCTGTAACGGGCGAGAAATCACGCCCGCCATTTTTGAATGTTACATTTCCGGCCAAAGCCTTTTTTGGTTTTCCGACACCCGTCGCAAGTGCTGCTCCGCTGGCACCAGCAAGTGTCATAAAGTTTCGACGATTTAACTTTTTCATTTTCATCTTCCTTAATCTGGTTGCTGGTTCCTATGGGATCACATCTACGTAGTGGTCCAATTTGCCCTTCTCGCGCTTGGTGTAGAGCTTCTCCAACATGTTATCCGGGTCGATATAGAAAACTTGCGGATCAGTCCCTTCCTTGGGAAGCAGGACTTTCTTGGCAAGGTTATGTTCCTTGACCAGCTTGGCGACTTCGCTGTTCGGGTCGTTTAGATCGCCAAAGATTCGGGCGCGACCCTGACAGGTGTTTACGCACGAAGGGTCAATACCGTTGGCAACCCTTTCCTTGCACATGTCGCACTTGTCGGCGGCCTGCTTTTCAGGCTTCTTGCCAGCCTTAACAAACGGATTGAACGAACGCACACCGTAAGGGCAGGCATCAATGCACTTGCCGCAGCCGATACACAGTTCCGATTCGATCAGAACCAGGCCATCCGGGCGTTTGTAGGTAGCACCGCCACGATAGCGGATCTTGCCTCCATCCGGCGTTTTGAAGGTAAGGCGTTCGCCGGGAAATTCAGGGCAAGCCTTGACGCAAGGCGGAACACCGTCTTCCTTGTTACCCTCGCAGTGATTGCACATGATCGGCAGGAAGCCCTTCTTGACTTTGGGGAAGGTACCATAAGTCTTTTCCTGAATGACGGTCCTGAAGCGCCCCAGGGAGACATCATTTTCAGATTTACAGGCGACCGTGCAGGCCCTGCAGCCAACACACTTTCGTAAATCCATAACCATCGCCCAGCGGGGTGCTGTACCAGCGGCTTCGGCGACTTGCGTGCCTGTGGCAATAACGGCTGCTCCAGCAACTGAAACACCAGCGCCTTTCAGAACTTCCCGGCGTCCGACCTTTGGTTTGTCTATATTATTCATCGTCTCCATCTCCTTTTCATCGTGCCTTCCTCCGTTAGATTTCAATACGTGTTAAGTTCGCTTGAGGTCTTGAGCCCCTTGTTTTTCCTTAGCCACCGTCATTCAGCAGATCGATGGTGTCTTCGAAATTGATGAACGCTTCATCCAGTATGGTGATCGCGTATTTCTTGTTGTGCACTCCGTTGCCAATGCGAACGATTTCCAGGAATTTCTGTCCAGCCGCTATCATCTCCCTGGCTTCGGCTATGGTGTTTGAATCGAAACCTTTCTGAATGGCTTGTTCGAGAGCTTCCTGTGCTTCCAGTTCCAACTCCTGAGCACCCTTAACTTCATTGCCGACCTGCTTGCGCCAATCAGAAAGCATTTTTTTATGCTCAGGGGTGTGGCAGGCAGCACATGTTTCAGGCGCACCGGTGCGAACCGCATGTCCCTTGTTCAGATCTTTCTTCAGGTGACAGCCCATGCAATTGGTATTGACCTTGAACATCAGGTGGGGTGTGGCACGAATGCCGTCGGTAACCGGAATACCCGCCAAGAGCATTTTTTGATACTTGTGCTGATCCTGATGGCACAAGGTGCAATCCTCGCGTACGAAGTCCAGATGGTCGGTACGGTTTTTATGTTCAATAACGCTGTGGCAGTCGAAGCAATCGGCACGCGATGAGGCGATATGTTGACCATGCATCAGTTTGCCATCAGTGGCCTTGGACAGCAGTTCATCGTTACGGTTATGACAGGTTAGACAGCCGTTCGAGACAACGTTCCCGGTGTTGACTTCTCCATGACCCTTGACGATCTCATAATGGCAACCTTCGCAAGCGACACCGGCCTCCTTGATGGTCTGATGGGTGATCGCCTTGACCTTGGAATCTTCTGCACTGAGTTGGCCCTGCAGGGACTTGGTCGGGATTTCGTGACAGGTTTCACACTTTGAGGCGCCCTGGTTGAAATCGATGGCGGGTCTCTGACGGAAACTGATTTCCTGAACCGCCTTTTCGCCAATCGTCACTTCTTCCATGACCGCCTGTTCCAGGGTGGGCTTTTCGAGTTTCAGGTGACACAGAAAGCAAATATCTTTCGGAACCTCGAAATGCTTTTCCGCCGTTACCTTGAAATGACAGGTTTCACAGGAAAGCCCCTGCTGCCCTTTAAGTGCCTTATCCTCAAAGTGAGCCTTGTGCTTGAAGCGGACTTTTTTAGTGAATTTGATTTCTTTGTCCTGTATTTTCTCCTTCGAATGGCACCCTGACCGTAAACAGGACTCATCATTCACTACAGGACGGATCGGCAAGGGCATGTTGGCGTCGTAAAGGCTCGCGCTCAGGTGACGCAATCCTCGAAACTTTTCCTTCATCGAATTCTCTTCGCCGGGAAGGATATGGCAATCGACACAACCTGCTTCTTGGGATTTCTCGTTGTTGCTGGCGAAGTGTTTGTCTTTCTTCCAGGCGGTGAACTGCTCAGTCATTGCATGGCAGGAACCACCGCAGAACGATGACTGTTTGAAGTAGGTGGCCTGAGCGAACCAACCGCCAGTTAACAATATAATAAGGACCACGGCACTGGCGGCTACTGTTCCCCCGGTGATCGAAAAACCGACTTTCAAGTCGCGAACCCCTTAATCCTGTAAATGCAACGGCCTTTTCCCGGCTCATGAAAAAAACAAGCCGAAATACCATTTTTTTTCTATGGTCTATAAAGCAGGTTCTGTGCCAGAATCGCTAATATGCTGATTTAATTAAATAATTTCCCAAAAAGAGCATTGCGCCTGTGGATAGCTTTTCGATTTCGTTACCTGGAGGTAACATCGGGGTATGCACGGTAACGAGCCCGGAATTCGTATAGTGATTCAATGAGTTGATGTGTGTGTTTTTAAGAGTTCCACGTTACCAATTGGTAACATCAGGTGGAAAGCTGAAGCCATGAATGATGCAGAACTTGCTGATTTTGACGTCTCGCAGATTTGCGAAATATCCATAATAGGTAGATAATTATTAGGCTAGTAGAGAACGCACATGATTATTTCAAACAGCTATCTTTACTGGGCGGGGTAAAGAGTTCTCCTCAGCTTGGCAAGAACTTGTCCGAAAGGGGGTTTCCGTGAGGAAAAACTGGGCGGCCTTTCTTTGCTTTTCCATTTTCCTGTATGCCAGCACAGTAAACGGTGCCCGTGCCGATGACCTTGAGGTGGCCCGGAGCGATGTCCCCATCCGTTTTGGCCTGACCGCTGTTGTTGTGCGCGAAAACTTAAGATTTCTTGATCAATGGGCTTATTACCTGAGTAAAAAAATGGGCCAGCCTGTCGAGTTCGTCCGTCGCCGGTCGTATCGCGAAGTCATGGATATGCTGAAATCCGGCAGCCTGGATTTTGCCTGGATTTGCGGGTTTCCATATGTTCAAAACCGAGATCCTGAATTTATCAAAATGCTCTCGGTGCCTGTATATAAAGGCAGCCCACTTTATCATTCGTTCATCATCGTTCCCAAGGATAGCCCTTATCAGTCTCTGGATGATTTGAAGGGGAAGACTTTTGCCTATTCAGACCCGGAATCAAATTCCGGATATCTGTACCCGCAATATCTTCTTGCCCAAAAAGGCACCAACAAAGAGTCTTTCTTTCGACAGACGTTTTTCACCTTCAACCATGCCGAAACAGTGGAAGCGGTGGCCGAGCAATTCGCCGATGGCGGCGCTGTTGATTCCTATATTTGGGAATACCTGCAAGAGTTTCGTCCCGAACTGGCAGAGAAAACCCGCGTGATCAATCAATCCCCGGTATTTGGGTTCCCGCCACTCGTTTCACGCCTGGGCGTTGACCTTGAAACGGTCTGGCGAATGAAAAGAGTCATCAAGGGAATGGACGAAGATCCCGATGGGCGCAAATTCCTGAATGGCCTTAAATTAGATAGTTTTGGGGAATCCCCCGACAGCATCTTTAAAAATATTCGTGAAATGGCTCAAAAAATTCGCACCGGAAATCCCCTGGATGGCTCTACTGCATCAAACGAAAATGCCAATACGATCAAAAGGCAATAAAGTTGTTTAGCTCCCTCCATAAAGGATTGTCCGTTAAATTTGCGCTGACAATTACAGCCGTTGTTGCCGGTGTCGCATTTACAATTGGTGCCGTCATTGTGACGCTGGATTGGCAACGTTTCCATCGGGAGTTGGAAAATCGCGCTCTTTTGCTTGCCCATTCAATTGCTGTAACAGCGCCTGAGGATATTCTGCAAAGCGATTTTTGGTCGCTATACAAAAGTCTAAAAATTATGGCCAATAAAGTTCCGGGCGGTACGCAGGACACACATATCCTGACCGGAATGATACTGGACACCGACGGAATTGTTCTTGCTCACCTGGATCCAAACAATAACCCACTGGGCATACCGCCAGTTCATTCCAGCGAGATTGAAACGCAACTGTTCGCACAGGCAAGAGAGGTACGCACCCCAACCATCCTGAATAGTGGTGTTGGTAATGGCGGGTTTTTGGAAGGTGTAGCACCAATTTATTCTGACGAGAAATTACTCGGTATTGTTCGGGTTAGATTATCAAAAAGAGAACTCTATCTAAAGGCCCAGCGATCTACCTTTATTATTATTGGCTTAACCCTTGCCCTTGTCGCTCTGGGCAGTTTGTTGGGAACGGCCATTTCCAGAAGAATTACCATGCCGCTTTCCGCCATGACAGAGGGCATGGAAGCTGTTGGACGAGGGGAATTTTCCAACATAAAACCAATACCGGTTGGCAATGATGATGAGTTGGGAATTCTGGCCTCGGCGTTTAACAAGATGGCAAAGGAAATGGCCGAGAAAAAATCCCTGGAAGAACAAATCGCCGTCAGCGAGAAACTGGTAGCTCTTGGCCGGATCAGCGCTGGCGTTGCCCACGAGGTCAACAATCCGCTGGCCGGTCTGATGAATTGTATCGACACCCTGAAAAAACATCCTGAGGACCCTGAACTGGTTGAACGCTACCTCCCCCTTCTTGATAAGGGTTTGAATCGAATAAAAAATATTGTTGAAAGCCTTCTTGTTGAACTTCGCATCGAAGAGGCTCACAGCACCGACAGTTCCTCTTCCCTGGATGACCTGCGCGACATTGTCGAATCCGAAATCAATGGTCGAGATATCGATTTTGTCTGGGACAATCACTTAGGCACCGAAGTCATGATCAACAAACGCAGGGTGCAGCAAATTGTTCTCAATCTTTTGAAAAATTCCATTCAGGCGCTTCATGATAAAGGGACGGTGGTTTTCAGAACATTTCAGGATGGAAATTGCATCATCCTTGAGGTGAGCGACAATGGACCGGGCATTCCCCCCGAAAACAGAAAGCAGCTTTTCGATCCGTTTTTTACAACCAAGAAAAATGGCACCGGGCTTGGGCTATGGATTGTTTACCGGCTCGTAGAAAGCATGCGCGGCGTAATTGAAGTTGAGAGTGAGGTGGGCAACGGAACGCAGTTCCAGGTTACTTTACCGGCGATGGAAGTGAGCACATAAAGGCAATGCCAAAAGTACCGAACTCTCAAGTATTACAAGAGACTGAATTATCAGATTTGTGCGTCCTGATTGTCGAAGATGACGAAATCATGCGGCTTTCACTGGAGGACAGGTTGCGCCTTGAAGGTATCCCCGTCAGGGTTGCCTTTGATCTAGCCAGCGCCCAGATCCAACTCCTGAAGGGTGATGTCGATATGGTTGTTTCGGACATTCGCCTGCCTGACGGTTCCGGGGCGGATTTATTTCACGAAATCTCGCAACACTATCCCGGCATTCCCGTCATTTTGATGACGGCCTTTGGCGATGTTGCTGACGCTGTCGCTTTGGTCAAGGCGGGCGCCCTGGATTATCTGGCCAAGCCTTTCGATTTGCAGGAATTCATCGAGAAAATCCAGCGCAACCTTTCCCGGATTCAGGATCAAAACCTGTCAGCTGACTCTCTTGGACTGAATGGTGAAACATTTCGTCCCGGCAGTGGAATGCTGGGAAAAAGCACCTCAATGCGCCGTATCGAACGGCTTATCGCAAGGCTTGCAGGCGTTGACAGTTCTGTCCTGATCACCGGGGAATCCGGTGTCGGCAAGGAAGTGGTGGCGTCGCTTCTGCACCACAACAGCCGCCGGGCCGACAAGCCTTTTATCAAAGTCAATTGTGCAGCACTGCCGCAGAACCTTGTCGAGAGTGAGTTGTTCGGTCACGAAAAGGGGGCCTTCACCGGCGCAACCCAGCGTCATATAGGGCGTTTTGAGCAGGCCAATACGGGTACTATTTTCCTCGATGAGATTGCTGAAATCCCGCCCGAAACCCAGGTCAAGTTGCTGAGGGTCTTACAGGAACAGGTCGTTGACCGGGTCGGTGGCACCGAGCCTGTACCACTTGATGTTCGCATCATTGCCGCAACCCAGGTGGAACTGGACGAAGCCGTCAAGGATAGTCGGTTCCGTGCGGATCTGTATTGGCGGCTTAACGTTATCAACGTTCATATCCCTGCATTACGCGACCGACGCACCGACATTCTGTTCCTGGCCCGCATGTTCGTCGAACGTCATGCCAATGAAATGGGTGTGCCGCAGAAAAAACTTTCTGCCGAAGCCGAAGCCAAACTTCTGTTAATGCCGTTCCCCGGTAATGTGCGGGAACTTCTAAACATTCTCGAACGAGCCGTAGCCTTAAGTGATGGCACACGCATTATGGCTCATGACCTGATGTCTTTGGACGAGGATCATGAGGAACATACGTCTTCTCATACCCTAAGAGAATCCGTTGAAAGCGCAGAACGTCAGGCGATTCATCAAGCTCTGGTCCAATGCGGCTGGGTTATCGGCCAAGCAGCCGATGACTTGGGAATTTCTCGTAAAAATCTGTGGGAAAAAATGAAGCGATACGGCATTGAAAAGGAATGACCCCAGTTCCATGGAAGAACCCGCGAATGTCTGTTCTTGGCTAAGACCGGCGGTTACCGACGACACTAATTCACTTCTGCTATGTGCAGGTGAATCTGACATCACATTCTCATTTTACGGTTCCAGAAAGAGACACTTTCTCACCTAATGTGACATGCTATTCGCAAGATATGGTTCAATACTGCGTTTAAGCCGTTATAGGCACGTTGCTGGAATTCTCGCTTTATGTGTCAAACCACACGTGCTTTTGCCGTCGCAAGGTCGTAGGCGACCTGCAGGTTGAGCCAGAATCGGGCCGAAGTGTTGAAGTATGCGCCTAGCCTGAGAGCGGTGTCGGCCGTGACGCCCCGTTTTCCCGAGATGATTTCGGCCATGCGGCTCTGGGGCACGTCGAGAGCGCGGGCCAAAGCCGAAACGGGGACGCTTATCTCCGCCAATTCCTAGACCAGAACCTCGCCGAGATGGACGGGAGGCAATTTGATCTCGTCAATGGTAATCGGTGATTTCGACTTCATGGGCCTCTCCTTTTTCGAAGGTGAAACAGATCCGCCACAGTCATTGGATTAACTCGAGATTACCTATTGAGGCATGGGTCAATGCGCCACGAGACAATCACTAAAAAACACGAATATCCAGGAAATCATTTCCAGAATATTCTTTTCTCGATCAGTTGTTTATAGTCTTATGATTTTATTGTTGAATTTTAAATTTTCACAATTCTCGTTTGTCGCACTCAATTTGAGAATTCGCATTTAAAGTGCGTCGTTTCGCAATTAAAGTGATTTCCGATAGTAGGCCCAGCTTTCCGATCAGAAAGCCAATCAACAGCATCTTGGTAGATAAAAAAACAGCCCTGAACACGAAGCTCAGGGCTGTTAATATTTGGCTGGGGCGGCAGGGATCGAACCTGCGAATGACGGCATCAAAAGCCGTTGCCTTACCACTTGGCCACGCCCCATCATGTTAATGACTGGCGCAGAACATAAGGCCAATCAGACAAAGCCGCAAGACCCCAGAAGCTGCCCTTTTGATATTAATTCAGGCGATTGATATCGGCTTCCAATGAGCCCGCCCGGACCCACCAGTCCGGTCGATCCTGCGACATCTTAATGGTCGCGGCTGCGGCTTCGCCGGGGTCCGCAAACAAGCCAAAACACGTCGCCCCGCTGCCGCTCATGCGGGCCATAAGCGCCCCGGCACAGCCTTCAAGTTCAGCCAATACCTGGCCAATCACCGGTTCCATCTGCATGGCTGCCGGGGCCAGGTCATTACCACGGGTTTTAAGAATAGCGACCAATTCAGCCAGGTCCCCAGGTGCATAATCAAAGCGACCCGGTGCAGAATCCGGTGCATCCATTTGCGCCCGTTCCGTAAAGACCGCCGGCGTAGAAAGCGCACATCCAGGGTTGACCAGCACCAGCGCGGCCGTTGGCAGAGCCGGGGCCGGTGTCAAATCTTCACCGATACCGCCCATAAAAACAGCCCGCCCATTCAGACAAACCGGCACGTCAGCCCCCAACCTCAGGGCCAGTTCATGTAATTCCTGCGGGTCGGGTTTGATATCCCACAACCGCATGAGGCCCTTTAAAGTAGCCGCCGCGTCCGCTGATCCACCGCCAATACCCGATGCAGGCGGCAAGCGTTTGGTCAGAATTATTTGGGCGCCACCGTTTGTCCCCGCCATGTCGGCCAAGGCCCGGGCCGCCTGTAAAACCAGATTGTCCGACACGGCTTCCAGTTCAGAGGCAAAAGGCCCTTCTATTTCCAGACTCAAATCATCGGCAGGACTAAACTTAAGAGAATCCTGAATACCGACGAAGACGGCCAGACTGTCCAGATTGTGAAAACCGTCATCCCTGCTGCCGGTAACGTGCAGATACAGGTTGATCTTGGCCGGAGCGGTGATCGTAAAGGAGCGAGGGGTGGTCATTCCGGCCTAGAGATCCGGCAGGCCATCGACCTTTTTGGCCTCGACCTGAATACGCAATTCGTCATCCGGGTTCAGGGTCAACGCCCTTTCCCACTGGAATCGGGCTTCGGTTTTACGACCGACCCGCCAGTATGCATCACCAAGATGATCATTGAGAACCGGATCTTCGGGGGTCAATTCCACGGCGCGTTCCATTTCCTTGACCGAGTCGGCGAATTCACCCAGACGGAAATGGGCCCAACCCAGGGAGTCGATAATATAACCGTCACTGGGCCGCAAGTTGACGGCACGGCGGATCATGTCCTTGGCCTCATCGAGATTTTTCCCCTGATCAACCCAGGAATAACCGAGATAATTCAAAACGAAAGGCTGTTCTGGCTCAAATTCGAGAGCTTTAAGAAAATCGGCTTCTGCGCGGTCCCAGTGTTTGGAGCGCTCCAGAACGATGCCACGGGCATAAAGCAAGGGCCAATGATGACGCTCCGGCGTGCCAATCCGCTCGAACGCCCTATCGTACGCGACCACGGCCTCGGCAAAGCGCTTGTGGGCGCGCAGGGTATCACCGAGGCGGGTTAGCGGGTCAGCCAGGGTTGGTTCCTCATCGGCCAGGGCGTTGAGGGCATCAATGGCTTCCTGGGTGCGATCCAGATCATCGAGATTTTCAGCTGCCCGCAGTCGCGCTGGCCAGGAATAGGGTGATGCCAGGTCGATGGCGTTATAGACGCCGTTGGCGCTCAACAGTTGATCGTCCATTTGCAGGATATTGCCAAGCAGGATCTGCATAACCGGAAAATCCGGCCGCAAGTGGAGGCCCAGGCGGGCAAAAATCAATGCCGTCTCACTGGCATTTTGCTGGGAAAGCGTCGTCGCGATGCCAAAGAAACCTTCCGCCGCGCCCTCTTTTGCGCTGCTGATAAGCGGCGTTACCGGGGCGCCCGATTCCAGTTTTTTCAAGGCATGACGGGCAATCGGCGAACTTGGATTGGATTTGCTGAAATTCCTGTACAACAACTCAGCCTTGGCATTCTCGCCCATGCGCCTGAACAGATTGCCAAGTAACTGGATAACCCGTAGCGAAACGCCGCCTTGTTCCTTGATTTCATCCTGATAGGTTTTGACCGCCTCATCATGCTGACCCTTGAAATCCAGAATCATGGCCTTGTGAAGATAGTAAAGCGGTTTCGATCCATCTTTCAAAAGGGGCTCAAGATGAACCGTCGCCTGAGTCGCCGACTGGCCTTGAGAAACCGAACTCCAGGCGGCCAAAAGCGGCGCCATGAAACCGTTCAAGCCGCCACCGGGCAAAGCCTCGATTGTTTTTACCGCATCTTCAAAACGACCATTATTGAAATCGTCAACAATGATCGTCAGGCTGGCGATAGGGCTGACGGCATTTTTCTTAATGACTTTGCGGGCCAACGGCACGGCTTCGGCGATCCGCCCTTCACTGGCCAACAGGACGAAGGCGCGACGGACAAGGTCAGGTATGTCGGGGGACAGTTCGATGGACCTGGTCAGGAATTTTACCGCCTCGGGCATGTCGCGAACGGCCTGGGCATGACGACCGGAAAGGAAATTCCCCGAAAGCGACTCCCCGCCAGTGATGGTGGGCCCGCTGATATCTTTGGTATGGTCTAAATCCAGGTTGTCCGATGCACATGCTGCGGGCAGCAGCAGCGCCAGCAACGCGACGGCAAGGGGCCTGGAAAATCTGCAATGACGTATCAAGGTTTTAAGTCTCTATGGTTTGTGGCGTTTAAGAATACCGGAGTGTAACCGAGGCCGTCGCTGCCGCCAAATAGTTACATATTGGGATAATTCGGGCCGCCGCCACCTTCGGGAACGACCCAGTTGATATTCTGGGTTGGGTCCTTGATGTCGCAGGTCTTGCAGTGAACACAATTCTGGGAATTGATTTGCAAAACCATCGCGTCATTTTCCTCAACAAATTCATAAACACCGGCCGGGCAGAAGCGCTGTTCAGGACCATCAAAATCGGCGAGATTGACCGTTACCGGCACCGCAGCGTCTTTCAGGGTCAAATGGCAGGGTTCATCCTCGCGGTGATTGGTGTTTGAAATAAACACCGAACTCAGTTTGTCAAAGGTCAGGACACCGTCGGGCTTGGGGTAATCGATGGGTTTTGCCTGATCTTTCTTGACCAGGGTTTTGTTGTCGATATGGCCGTGTTTGAAAGTCCAGGGGGCGCGGCCAAAAAGCAGCATCTGGTCGATGCCGGTGTAGATCGAGCCCAGCATCAGGCCCCACTTGAACGATGGGCGAACATTTCGGGCCACATACAGTTCCTTGTGAACCCATGAGGCGTTGAAGGCAACACCGTAACTGATAAGTTCCGGCACTGGTTGCTCTTCGGCGAGGGCCGCAAACGCCGCTTCGGCGGCTAACATGGCCGACTTCATGGCCGTATGGGTACCTTTGATCTTTGGTGTGTTGAGGGTACCCGCATCGTCACCAACCAGAACACCGCCGGGGAATGTCAGCTTTGGCAGACACTGATATCCACCTTCGTTAAGGGCCCGCGCACCATAAGAAATACGCCGCCCGCCAGCAAAGGTGTCGCGTATTTTCGGATGTGTCTTGAAGCGCTGGAATTCATCAAACGGGCTCAGGTAAGGATTTTTATAATCCAGGCCGACTACGAAGCCAACGGCAACCTGATTGTCTTCCATATGATACATAAACGAACCACCATAGGTGTGGGAATCAAGGGGCCAGCCTGCCGTATGAACGACCAGACCCGGTTTATGGTTGGCCGGGTCGACTTCCCACAACTCCTTGATGCCGATGCCGTGGGTCTGGGGTTCGGCGTCGAGGCCCAGGTCAAATTTTTCTTTCAACTCCTTGCCCAGATGTCCACGGCAGCCTTCGGCAAAGAAGGTGTACCTGGCATGCAGTTCCATGCCGGGTTCGTGATTGGGACCGGGCGTGCCGTCAGCACCGAGTCCCATATCACCGGTGGCGATGCCTTTGACGGAACCATCCTCGTGGTAAAGAACCTCTGCCGCGGCGAAGCCAGGATAGACTTCCACCTCCAGCGCCTCGGCCTGCTCGGCCAGCCAGCGACAGAAGTTGCCAAGGCTGATGATGTAGTTGCCGTGATTTTTCATGGCCGGGGGCAGGAACAGTTTTGGCGTCGCAATGGACCCGGTTTCACTAAGAAACAGAATTTTCTCATCGCTAACCGGGGTGTTAAGCGGCGCCCCCTTTTCTTTCCAGTCGGGGATCAACTCATCAAGCGCGCGGGTTTCCAGAACCGCGCCCGAGAGGATGTGAGCACCAATTTCCGAGCCTTTCTCGACAACGCAAACGCTAACCTCGCGGTCTTGTTCAGCCGCCAACTGACGCAGCCTGATCGCAGCCGACAACCCGGCTGGTCCACCGCCGACGATGACCACATCAAATTCCATTGATTCGCGTTCCATGAAAGACCTCCTTTAGTCTTTGTAAACCCTACGCCCGCCATTAAAAACCCGGCAAGCGACAAAATGTAACCGGGGAACGACCCTCATTGAAAGGTTCAATATTGCAATAAAGTCATCTAGAGCATGTTTAGAGCATACGGTATCACTGAGATTACTTTTCCTGCTTGTCGGCTAGAAGAGGGTGCGTGGGCGATGCGGTGCATCGTCAAGCATTCTCGACGCTGTCCGACGAGCCGGAAGCCGCGTCTCAGTGGTTCCGTATGCTCTAAATATGCTCTAGTCTTGGCTTCATGAGCGAAAACCTTTCAACAATGGAAATTTTGCGCTGGCAACTTGACGCCGGGGTTGATGAAACCATCGGTGATGAGCCGCTCAATCACTTCGCCCCGCCACCCCAACCCGAAGCGCCAACGGCGGTCAAAACACTGCAAAAACAGGCCCCTGTGCCGCCCCCTGTTCAGGCCAGCGCCGAAAACATTCTTCATGACGCCTGCGCCATCGCCGCCAGCGCCACAACAATCGAAGAACTGAAAGCGGCAGTCGCCGGTTTCGATGGTTGCGCGTTGAAAAAAACCGCGACAAATCTTGTTTTCGGCGATGGCAATCCTAGGGCCAAGATTGTTTTGATCGGCGAGGGACCGGGTGCCGAAGAAGATCGCCAGGGCACCCCCTTCGTCGGCCCCAGCGGTCAGTTACTTGATAAAATGCTGGCTTCTATCGGCCTTGACCGGGACAGCGTTTATATCTCCAACACCGTATTCTGGCGGCCACCGGGTAACCGAACACCGACGGCAGGGGAAACTGGCCTTTGCCTACCCTTCGTCGAACGCCTGATGGAACTGATTGATCCTGAAATCCTGATTACCCTGGGTGGACCTGCGGCCAAGGCGATGCTGGCCGAAACTGCCGGCATCGGCCGCCTGCGCGGCAAGTGGTACACGTATTCAACGCCTAAATTATCCCGTCCCGTTCAGGCAACAGCGTTGTTCCACCCGGCCTATCTGTTGCGCTCGCCCGACCACAAGCGCGAAGCCTGGCACGATCTTCTGATGATCAGGGACAAACTTGATCAAATCTCTTGATTTTTCGTTGATGTGTCGCCCAGACGGGCAAAAATGATCCCTGAAAAATAACCGATCAAAACCCAGAAGACGCCGCCCAGAACAATCGACAGGGCGCTGAAACGGGCAGCCATTTCGGCTGGCACCAAGCTCCCACCGATCACAGGGGGAGCCCCCCAAAGATGTGGCAGGGCCAAAAGAGCAAGCCCTAATGCCTTAAAAACAAGGGCTTTTCCATAAACCAGACAGGCAAGCCCGGCGGCACTGAGGACGACCGTGCCAATCCACCAGATCTGCGCTGCCTGCTCATCAGGTGCGGCCAGACCGGGAACCCCCGGCGGCAACCCCAGGGCCGGACTCAGGGTAAAGACGGCAAAACCCGCAAGTCCCCAGATGACCCCGCGCGCGCCGTCCACCGGAACCCTTTCAAAAGTCAGCCCGACGATCAGCAACAACGAAAAACCGACGGCGGCGCCAAAATTCGCCAACAGGGTATAGAGCATCCGCTCCATGCCTTCTGCCGGCATCCACTCGCTTTGCGAATGGTCGTGTTCTGTCGTGGTGGTGTGATCGTGATTGGGCTCTGCAACTTCAAATGTTTCAGCCTCAAGGATCAGGGGCATCGTCGTCACCGACTGCAACGCCGTGATCAGGACAGCTGAAAGCAAGCCGGCGGCTAACGCCGCGGCAAATACTCTAAAAACCATGGGGGTATTCCTGGCCGGTTAGTGGCAGGGAAAGGCCAGGGTGTGACGGGTATCATGGGCCGCATTATGGACCGGGGTCGAATAGGCGAACCCGACACTAAATAGAATAACAGCGCCAAAAATAAGAGCAAGGACACGGGCCTTGACGGTTTCGTCGATGACGACTGTTACGGCGGGAGCCGCGGTGGTTTTTGTCTGCATTCGTCTTCTCCTTTGCTATCTCACCCGATAGCTTTCGAGTTTTAGTTCCTGTGTGGCAGGTATTCTGGCTTAGGCGCGAACGCCTTTCACA
Source organism: Rhodospirillaceae bacterium (assembly GCA_018662005.1). NCBI lineage: Bacteria > Pseudomonadati > Pseudomonadota > Alphaproteobacteria > Rhodospirillales > Rhodospirillaceae > Rhodospirillaceae bacterium. The sequence continues at coordinate 18,508 of JABJHA010000046.1, forward strand.
GTTGCGGGGGCAGCCACGGCATCGGCTCCTTGATAGGTAAACCAACCGTATTCCCTGTTCGTCCCGAAGGCTTTGCCCATACGGGAACCACACACTGTCTTGTTGCTACAGCACTATCGCGGCGGCGGCAAGAAAGAATAACAATTGAACACCGAATTTGCTATAAACCCTTATATTTATTAATGACTTTGATAAGGCAAGCACGTGGCAATCGAAATTCGCAGACTGATCGTCAACAAGGACGAACTGAAGCAAATTAGTAATGATTTTATTGCTTCGGGCGAGTCTGACGGGCCGACAGGCATCGTTGTGGACCTGAAAGTTATCAAGAAAGATCCGATCTCGTTCCTCGTCCAAATCAAAACTTCCGATGATCAGCAGACCCCCTTTTCCCTCGATGAGGGCCAGCTCGTCCTGGCATTTATCCGCTATTGCGCGACCAAAAAAATCCCTGTTTCAAGAAGCGCCACGAAAACGGTCAACTTCACAGACAAGGACATGATCGCCTTTGATATGCTCTTGCAGTCGACGATCTAGAGCATGTCCGGGTTATTTTGAATCATGCTGATGGGACAGATCGGTTTGCTCTAGGCTATCAGGCCGTCGTCACGCAAAGCCTTCAGTTGCTTTTCGCTTAAACCCAGCAATTCCCCCAGCACCTCATCCGTATGCTGGCCCAATGTCGGCGGTGCGTGCCGGTAGCTGACCGGTGTTTCGGACAGATTGATCGGATTGCCGATTAAATCGACGGTGCCAGCAGCGGCTGTTTCGTGTGGCACCGAAATTTTCATCTGCCGCTCTTTGATCTGCGGATCATCGAAGACCTGGGCGATGTCATTGACCGGACTGGCTGGAACACCAATGGCTTCCAGTCCGTCCATCCAATACTGGCGTGGCTTGGTTTTGATGACCGGTTTGATGATCGCAATCAGCGCCTCGCGGTTGGCGATGCGGGCCGAATTTGTCTTGAAGTGAGGATCTTCGGCAATACCTGCGAACCCGCAGAACCGGCTGAACTGGGCGTCGTTTCCGACCGCCAGAATCAACGGATCGTCGGCGGTTTCAAACAACTGATAGGGCACGATATTGGGATGAGCGCTACCACGACGCTGGGGGACGATTCCCGATGTCAGATAATTCAGCCCTTCATTGGCCAGCCACGCGACCTGGGTGTCGAGCAGGGCCAGATCAATATACTGGCCTTTGCCGGTCAGGTCGCGATGGCGAACGGCGGCAAGGATGGAAACGGCGGCGTACATGCCGCACATGATATCGGAAATGCCGACCCCGACTTTCATGGGCGGCCCGTCAGGCTCGCCGGTAATGCTCATAATGCCGCCCAACCCTTGCGCCAGATAATCGTAACCGGCGCGCGGTGCGTAGGGACCGGTTTGGCCAAAACCGGTGATCGAGCAAAATATCAGGCCGGGGAATTCGTCCTTCAAATCATCATAAGAAAGACCGAATTTGGCCAATCCACCGACTTTAAAGTTTTCGACCAGAATGTCGCACTGGCCAATCAGGCGACGCACCAGTTGCTGGCCTTCGTGCCTGCCCAGGTCAACACCGACCGAGCGTTTGTTACGGTTGGAGCTTAAATAATAGGCGCTCTCGTCGGTATCGCCGCCGCTTTTATCCTTGATATAAGGAGGTCCCCATTTACGGGTGTCATCACCGGCGCCGGGACGTTCGATCTTGATGATGTCGGCGCCCAGATCGCCCAGCAGCTGGGTGCTGGTCGGACCGGCCAGAATGCGTGTCAGATCAAGAACCCGAAGGTCGGAAAGCGCACCACCGTTTGATTGGGGAGGTTTATCAGTCATGCTGGTGAAGCTATCGCGGGCCAGCCCTCGGGACAACTCGAAAAATAACAAATACTGGAGCGGATGAGGGGAATCGAACCCCCGTCGTAAGCTTGGGAAGCTTCTGCTCTGCCATTGAGCTACATCCGCTTACGGGCAATCATAGCGCTGCGGGTCCTGTCCCCCGAAGAGAAATTTGCCAAGCGTACACGTTATTGTTATTTGGAATGATCTTCGCGGGACGTTAAAAAGACCACGACTGTCTATAAAGAGCCGAAAGCCTTGAGGAACCGATGCCCGATACTGTCATGAATACCCCTGCCAGCCTTGATCCGGGCAAGTTCATAAACCCTGATATTACGGCAAAAGGCGACAAGCGCGCCGTCGTCGCCCTGACCCATCTGAAAACCCTGTGGTTCAATACGGGCAGTCTGTGCAATATCGCCTGCCAGAATTGTTATATGGACTCGACCCCGACAAATGATTCCCTGGCCTATCTTTCGGTCGCCGATGTCGAGAATTACCTGCAGGAAATCGAGCAGGAAAATCTGCCCGTCGAGGAAATCGCCTTTACCGGCGGCGAGCCTTTCATGAACAAGGCGCTGATCCCTATGCTCAGGATGTCCCTTGATAAGGGCTACCGTGTGCTGGTGCTGACCAACGCCATGAAGCCCCTGCATCATCGTTTCGACGATCTGCTGGACCTCAAAGGGCGATTTGACGACAAGCTGGCGATCCGTGTTTCCATCGACCACTACAGCCGGGACAAGCACGAAGCCATTCGTGGGGAAAATACCTGGACGCCCATGCTGAGGGGTCTTAAATGGCTGGCCGAAAACGCCTTTAATATGACCATTGCCGGACGCACCTGCTGGAACGAAGGCGACGGTATGGCCCGGGCCAGCTACGCCGCCCTTTTCAAAGCCCAAAACATTCCGGTAAACGCCAGTGATCCGTCAGCTCTTGTGTTATTCCCTGAAATGGACAACACCCTGGACGTTCCCGAAATCACCACCCACTGCTGGGATATTCTGGGCGTTGCCCCCGAAACCATGATGTGCGCGACCTCTCGTATGGTTATCAAACGCAAGGGCGGGGTGGGACCGCTGGTCGTTCCCTGTACCCTGCTTCCCTATGATCCGACATTCGAGCTTGGTCAGGACCTTGGCGGCTCATCAAAAACCGTGCAGTTGAACCATCCCCACTGCGCCCGCTTTTGTGTTCTCGGCGGCGCCTCGTGCAGTGGCTGACACGGCTGTTCAGGATCTAGGCTGCTTTGATACGCCGGTACTGGTTTTCGGCGGCCCTTACAGCAATCTACAGGCAACCACGGCCCTGCTTAAGGAAGCGCGATCCCGCGGCATCGCCCCTGAAAACATCATCTGCACCGGCGATGTGGTCGCTTACTGCGGGGATGCCAACGAGACCGTTGATGTCATCCGCACGGCGGGTATTCACGTTGTCATGGGTAACTGTGAAGAATCACTGGGACTCAACATGGCTGATTGCGGTTGCGGTTTTGAAGAAGGCAGCGCTTGCGATCTGCTGTCCGTAAAGTGGTTTGCCCACGCCAACAACAGCCTCGATGATGACGCCAAAAAGTGGATGGCGGCCCTGCCCCGGCGTTTAACCTTTTCCATGAACGGCCGCCGTATGACCGTTATCCACGGCAGCGCAGATGAAATCAGCCGTTTTATTTTCAGCTCCACACCGCTTGAAGACAAGCGTCGCCAGATTGATGAGTTGGGCGTCGATGGTGTTATTGGCGGCCATTGCGGTTTGCCGTTCAACACGGATGTGGATGGGCGCATCTGGCACAATCCCGGCGTTATCGGTATGCCTGCCAACGACGCCACAGCGCGGACATGGTTCTCGATCCTGAGCCCAACCCCTGCTGGCATCGACTTTACCGCCCATGCCCTTAACTATGATCACCAGGGGGCGGCGCAAAGTATGGGCCGGGCGAACCTGCCCCAGGCCTACGCCGAAACCCTCACCAGTGGCCTGTGGCCAAACATGGATGTCCTGCCCGCGCCCGAACGGGCCCTGAAAGGCAAAGCCCTGGCGGCGGACTGTTATTTCTGGTCAAAAGACTAGAAATATCCATTTTTGCTCCCATTTATAGAAGAACGAACGTCCAACAATGCCTGTGGAGGCCCCGTGAATACCCCGAATACAGAATTGACCGGCGCATACGCCCGGACCACCAGAGAGATTACCGTCAGTGTCGATCCGATCTTCCTTGATGATGAGTCTGATCCCGATACAGGTCTCTTTTTCTGGGCCTATCACGTTATCATCAGAAACAACGGCGAGGAGACTGTAAAAGTCGTCTCACGCCACTGGCGCATCACCAACGCCCAGGGAGCCCTGCAAGAAGTTCGCGGCGAGGGCGTTGTCGGCGAACAACCGGTTCTTGGCCCCGGAGACGCATTTGAATACACCAGCGGCACCCCTTTATCGACACCCTCGGGAATCATGGGTGGCAGTTATCAGGTAACATCAAGTGGCGGTGACGCTTTCGAGATCGACATACCGACATTCTCGCTGGACAGCCCCTATGAAGGCCGAACGGTAAATTAGGGTTTTCTTTTTTTCCCTTGATTTAAAGAACCGTTGAACCCACATTTCCTGCACATATCAATTTTGGATAAAACCATGAGCAGCAACGAAAAACTCAGTCTGATTAAAGACGCCGATGCCCGGCCAAGCCGTGATGAGGCAGAAGACGCCGTGCGCACGCTTTTACGCTGGGCCGGGGACGACCCGTCACGTGAAGGGCTGCTTGATACCCCCGCCAGGGTTGTCCGTTCCTACGAGGAGTTTTTTGCAGGCTACGACGTTGACCCCACAGAGTTGCTCAAACGCACTTTCGAGGAAACCGACGGCTACGACGAGATGGTGCTTCTGAAGGATATCCGTTTTGAATCCCATTGCGAACACCACATGGCCCCGATTATCGGCAAGGTTCATATCGCCTACCTGCCTAAATCCCGGGTCATTGGCATCTCAAAACTGGCCCGGCTGGTTGAATTGTACGCCAAGCGTTTGACCATTCAGGAAAAAATGACGTCGCAAATCGCCAATGCCTTAAACGATATATTGCAACCCGAAGGGGTCGCCGTGGTCATTGAAGCGGCCCACCAGTGCATGACAACGCGGGGTGTTCATAAGCCCGGCGTTTCCATGGTCACCTCTAGAATGCTTGGTGCATTCCGTGACAATCCTTCAACCCGTCGCGAGTTCCTGTCCATGGTCGGCACCCCGACCACCGGCGAAGGCGGGCTGGTTTAAAAGCCATTTTCCATTTCTCTACTTGACCGAACTCCGCCAACCGGCTTGAGTTAACATCATTTTCAGTTCGCGATTCTTTTTAATCGCGCGACGGACGAAGGGGAAAGCGTCCTTCCATGATGGATTTTCGACCCATAATTCTGGTTATCGGCATCCTGCTTTCGGCCCTGGCCCTGGGCATGATCGTGCCGGCCATTGTCGACGCCTTCGCTGGCAACCCGGATTGGCAGGTGTTCGCCATCTCATCAGGGGTAACGCTGTTCGTTGGCGGCGCCATGACCCTGACGTCACGCAGCCGCGGCTTGCGTCTGTCTGTCAGGCAGGCTTTTGTCATGACCACCTTCTCATGGCTGTTCCTGACCCTGTTCGCTTCCATCCCGTTCGTCTTTTCCGAGATGGATTTAAGTTTCACCGATGCATTCTTTGAAGCCATGTCGGGGATCACAACGACCGGCTCAACGGTGATCACCGGCCTGGATACGGCACCGCCGGGGATTTTGTTATGGCGCGCCCTGCTACAATGGCTGGGCGGCATCGGTATTATCGTCATGGCTATCGCCGTGTTCCCGATGCTGCGTGTTGGTGGTATGCAATTGTTCCGCATGGAATCCTCAGACCCGTCGGAGAAAGCGCTACCCCGTGCGGCCCAGATCGCCAGCTCCATCAGCTTGATTTATCTGATCCTGACTTTTATCTGCGCCGCCGCCTACTGGCTTGCTGGGATGTCCGGGTTCGACGCCGTCGCCCATTCCATGACGACCATCGCGACGGGCGGCTATTCGACGACCGATGGTTCCCTCGGCAATTTTGACAGCTGGAGCATCGATCTGATCGCCACCGTTGGCATGATCGTCGGCAGTCTGCCGTTCATTCTTTATCTGAAGACATTACGTGGCAGCTACGCCGCCCTGTGGCAGGATCCGCAGGTTCAGTGGTTTATGTCCATTGTCGGCATTGTGGTGCTGTCCATCACCGCCTGGTTATGGCTTTCGAGCGGCCTGGCGCCAGCCCAGGCGCTTCGCTATGCATCGTTTAATGTGGTTTCGATCATCACCGGCACCGGCTACGCCACATCGGATTATTCACAATGGGGCAGCTTCGCGGTGCCGGTGTTCTTCTTTATTATGTTCATTGGCGGCTGTGCCGGTTCAACCACCTGCGGTATCAAGATTTTCCGCTTTCAGGTTCTGTATGCCGCCGCCCGTACCCAGCTCCACCATCTTTTACAGCCGCACGGCGTTTTTATTCCCTATTACAACCGACGTCCGATTTCTGACGAGGTCATTGTCTCGGTGCTCAGCTTTTTCTTTGTCTTCGGGGTTTGTTTCGCCTTGCTGGCCATCGGTTTGGGCATGTTGGGCCTTGATTACCTGACCGCCATTTCAAGTGCGGCAACGGCGATATCAAATGTCGGTCCGGCGCTTGGTCCTATCGTTGGCCCGGCAGGAACCTTCCAACCCCTGCCCGATGCGGCAAAGTGGTTGCTGTCGGGGGGCATGTTGCTGGGCAGGCTGGAGCTGTTCACGGTTATTATTCTGTTCAGCCGCTCGTTCTGGCGGGGTTAGAGCATTCCCTAGTTCAACCAGTTCCCCAAATACAGAGAGATGTTTTTTTCAAGCTCCGCATTGATGTCTCTCATTAGGGCTTCGTTTAGGCTGAACCAGGCCTGGGCACGATCATTGACTGTCGCATCTTCACTGACCGTTACCGAGCGGTTGGCCCTGGCGTTGGCGAACCCCTTGCTGGCGCCGCTGTCATCAAAAATTTCCAGGGTCGCCTCGAGCACCGCGTCATAGCGTTCGGACTGGTCTTTGGTGAAAGCCCCTGTAAGACCTTTTTCCTTTTTCAGCGCCGTTTCAACGACCGATGCGTCAAGAATGACAAAACGCGCACGCGAAGCACTGCCGGTGGCAATCAGTCGGTCTGCTGCCCAACGACCCAGGGCGTCACCAGGCGGCGTCGGGAATAAATGTTCAACGTTGGGGGCGCTCAACGGTGGCTTGTAAGACGAGATAATTTCCACGGAACCTACATTCAACTTGATCGGACCCAGGTGCTCAAAAGTCAGATCAGGAAAGGCGGGGCTTGGCACGGTGGCTTCGCAACCGGCAAGCACACCGGCGAAAACGATGAGCAATCCTGCACCCAGAAAGCGCCTAATCCTCGTCTTCATCATCATCGTCATCATCTTCATATTCATCTTTCCTGGAACGGGTAATGTTGCGCAGCGCCATGGCCAGTCCGATACCGCCAGCCAACAACATCACCATGGCGACGGCGGCAACGATCAGAACAAGATTTGATGTTTTCTTTTCAGGTTCTTCAGGTTGTTCAGGTTCTTCTTCCGGGACTGCTTCTTCTGTTTTTTTACCATTTTGTGCGGGCAGGGCCTTGACCTGATTGACCGCCAGTTTCCTTTTCTGTTTTACGATGTCTGCCACGTCGGCCCGCTCGAAGGTAACATTTCCCGGGCACAGACGGTGGATATCGCGATCATCTTCGAGTTTCAGACTGTTGACGGTTTTCCCCGACACGCGGCCTTCTGTGCTCGGGAAGTAATTGAGGATGTTGCCGATCTTGCCTTCGGCCTTGATCTTGAAGCCAACATCATCGACCCGTCCGTCGCTGTCCAGATCGATGGTGAAGACGCCTGAAAGCCAGAACTTATGTCCTTCAATAACATGTTCGCCCGGCGACCAGAAGCTGACCAGATCACGGTCACAACGTTTAACCATCGACTTGTCTTTCAATGGCGGTGGCGGCGCGGCGACACCGGCTGCCGGGGTTTCAAGATTGGCTCCGGGAATGGGAAGACCATCGGGACCGACGGCGCCGGGCTCACTTGATACATGATCCATAAGCGGCACTGCCGAGATTTCCGGCGCAACTGGTTGCTGACCTTCTACAGCTGCTGCACCTTCTTCAACAGCCGCCTCGCCTTCGGGCTTCGGTTTGACAAACTCGCGGGCAATGGGCAGCGGTGCCGCGCCGGTATCTGTTTCCAGGCCCATATCGGGAACGTAATCCTTACGTGCGTCCTGAGGCGGCAAGGGTGTGTCATCGGAGGATGGCGGTAACGGCGTGTTGTCTTTTGATTGTTGGTTTGTCTGCGCTTTGGGCAGCGGCATTTCTTCACGGGCCGGGGCGGGAAGGATCAGTTGGCGGCCGAACCAGTCCTTGGCCGGTTCGGTGCAAAAATCATCGCCCTTCTCCAGCCGTATCTTCTGGCTTTGAATTTCCAGTTTGAATATGTAGTGATCGCCGGTATTGAGGCTGTTGGCCATGGACCCGCAGTCGAGCTCTGCCCCATGGACAGGCTTATGCCAGCCAAGAACAAGTGCTACCAGCAGCGCCGCCTTCAAGCCGTACAAAAGAGGGTTGTTCAATGCCATGCGCCCGATTCTTTAAAGCTTGTAAATTGTCGATTGTCTATAACAACCGACGAACCTTAAGGATATATGAGCCATTTAGACTAATTTTTAGTTATTTTCCATGCACCAGGCGAGAATTCCCTTCTGCGCATGTAAGCGATTTTCCGCTTCGTCCCAGACAACGGAGCGCGGACCATCAATCACTTCGGCCGTCACTTCCTCTCCGCGGTGGGCAGGAAGGCAGTGCATAAACAAAGCGTCGGGCCCCGCCAAATCCATCAGGCGCTGGTCGACCCGATAAGAAGCGAGCAGGTTGTGACGGGATTCGGCATCGTCATCACCCATGGAAACCCAGGTATCGGCAATCACACAATCTGCCCCGGTGACGGCACCTTCCGCGTCATGGGTCAGGGTGACATCGCCGCCTTCGGCCTTCGCCCAATCCATTATTTTTGAGTTCGGCATGAGCTGTTCGGGACAGGCCAGTTTCAACGAAAAATCAAAGCGGACAGCGGCCTGAATCCATGATGTCGCCATATTATTGCCGTCCCCGCACCAAACCACGGTGCGCCCGGCAATGGGCCCGGCATGTTCTTCAAACGTCATCACATCGGCCATTAACTGGCACGGGTGACTGTCATCGGTCAGGCCGTTGATTACCGGGATTGTGGCATAGTCGGCCAGTTCGGAAAGTTTGGCCGGATCGTCGGTGCGGATCATAATGGCGTCGGCGTAACGCGACAGCACACGGGCCGTATCGGCAACGCTTTCACCGCGCCCTATCTGGCAGGAATCGCCGTCCAGAACGACCACCCGGCCACCCAGTTGCTGCATACCGACTTCAAAAGAAACCCGGGTTCGGGTTGAGGGTTTCTCGAAGATCAGGACCAGAGTCTTGTCCTTGAGCGGGGTCGCGTCTCCGCTGCCCTGCTTGAAGGCGAGGCCACGATCAAGGATCGAACGCAAAGTGGCTGTATCAAACTGGTCGAGATCGAGAAAATGCTTTGGCCCGGACATCTTAGCCGTCCTCTTCAATTTTAGCACAAACCGCCGACAAAACACCGATCGCCTCATCAATATGATGCTGTTCAATGATCAGTGGCGGTAACAACCGGATGACATTTTCCGCCGCCCCGACACTCAGCAAGCCGGCTTCGTGAAGTTTGCCGCGGAAATCCGCGCTGTCACCAACACACTTGATTCCGATCATCAATCCGGAGCCGCGAATTTCTTCGATGACGCCAGGGTATTTCTCTACCAGGTCATCCAGACGCGCCCACAAACTCTTGGCCACTTTACCGACACGGTCAAGAAAGCCCGGTTCCATGATCACATCGCAGACGGCATTTGCCGCCGCCATGGCCATAGGATTGCCGCCAAAGGTGGACCCGTGAGAGCCCGCGCTCAAGGCCAGCGCGGCGCGTTCTGTGGCCAGACAGGCGGCGACCGGAAAACCGCCACCTATTGCTTTGGCGACGGCCATGATATCAGGGGTGACGCCAGCCCATTCGTGGGCGAACAACTTGCCGGTTCGGCCCATGCCGCATTGGACTTCATCAAATATCAGCAGCAAATCGAATTCATCGGCAGCTTCACGCAAGCCTTTAAGGTAGGCCGGATCAGCTGCATTAATGCCACCCTCGCCCTGCACCGGCTCAATCATGATCGCCGCTGTTTCAGGCCCGATTGCGGCGCGCATTTCATTGAGGTTGCCAAAAGCGACCTGGTCAAAACCCTCAACAGCGGGAGAAAAACCAGCCAGGTGTTTTTCCTGGCCACCCGCAGCGATGGTCGCAAGAGTGCGGCCATGGAAGGCATTAGTGCAGGTAATCACCCGGTAGCGTTCAGGATGGCCCTGATCGCTTTGGTATTTGCGCGCCATTTTAAGCGAGCACTCAACCGCCTCGGCCCCGGAATTGGCGAAGAAAACACTATCGGCAAAAGTCGCCGCGACCAGCCGGTCCGCCAGTTTTTGCTGTCCCGGAATATGATATAGGTTCGAGGTATGCCACAGCTTGCCCGCCTGATCCTGCACGGCCTCAACCAGATGCGGGTGACAGTGACCAAGGGCGTTAACCGCAATGCCCGACGCAAAATCCAGATATCGCCGCCCATCGCTATCGAACAGATAAGCGCCCTCGCCGCGCTCGAAGGCGACGTCAATCCTGGCATAGGTCGGCATAACGTTTGAAATCACGGGAGTTGCCCTCCTGGTTCGGAAAGCGCGGAAGTATCTGAATCTTTACGCTCAATGTCAACGAAGATGCGGATATTCTTTACGCCTTGAGCCTGTACCCCGACTTGAACATCTGCCGACAGATTGTCCACAACAGGGCATTGACGCCGGTCATGACGGCCAGTCCCAGTACCGGGTTGGTGTCAGAACTGCCGATAAAGCCGTAGCGGAAGCCATCAATCATATAAAAAAACGGGTTAAATGCGGCCAGCTTTTGGGCCAATTCGGGTAATCGTTCAATGGAATAAAACGTCCCCGACAAGAACGAAAGCGGAGTCACCACAAAGTTGGTTACCGCGGCGATATGATCAAATTTTACCGACCAGATACCGCCAATGGTGCCCAGCAACGCCAACATCAGGGACGCCATAATTCCATGAAAGAAAATGAAGCCGACATTGTGAAAATGAATGGGAATGAAAAAACTCATCGCCACGGCGACGACGAAACCCACCGCAATACCCCGGGTCGCCCCGCCCAGGGAAATCGCCAGGGTTAATTCATCAGGCGTAAAGGGCGGCATCAGTGTATCGACGATATTGCCCTGAACCTTGGCTACAACAATAGAGGACGAGGTATTGGCAAAGGCATTCTGGGCCATCGCCATCATAATCAACCCGGGCCCCAGAAATTCAATAAACGGCACGCCACCAACCTGACTCGATGCCCGCGACCCGAAAGCCAGGGCAAAGACGGCCAGGAACAACAGCGTCGTGACCACGGGGGCCAGCATGGTCTGGGTGTAAATTTTGGTGAAGCGGCGAACTTCCCGCATGTACAGGGTCCAGACCCCAAGCCAGTTATGATCCGCGGGATGAGCCCATCCGGTGGTGTTCATTATTGTTCCCTTACCTCTGTGCCCATTTATAATAGCGCAATGAGCGAACTTAAATATCAGAATCGGCGCAAAAAAATTCCCCGAAAAGTGAGCGCCACCTCACTTGATAACGCCGCACTTTACTATCTGGGTCGCTTTGCTACTTCTTCGGAAAATCTCAGGCGGGTTTTGTTGCGGCGGGTCGACCGGGCCGCCAGGCATCATGACACCGACCGGCAAGGCTGCGCAGAAATGATTGATCAACTGATCAAAAGATATCTGGAAAGCGGTTTGCTTGATGATGTCGCCTATGCGCGCGCCCAAGGCGCAAGCCTGAACCGGCGTGGCAAGTCTACCCGCGCCATTCGCGGCTGGTTGCGCCAAAGGTTCGTCCCCGCAGATATTATTGATGACACCCTCACGGCTCTTGCCGAAGAACTGGGCGAGCTCGACCTGGCTGCAGCCATCGCCTACGCCCGCAAACGCCGCCTGGGGCCATATCGTAAGGCGGCCAAGCCGCCTGCAAATCTTGAGAAAGAACTGGCCGCTCTTGAGAAAGAACTGGCCGCACTGGCCCGTTCGGGTTTTTCCTACGGACTGGCCAAACGCATCGTCGAGGCAACCGATATTGATGAATTGGAAAATGCCCTGTAAGAGTGGCTGGGCAACTTAAGGAGAAAAGGTCTTGAACGACCCCATACAAACGTTAAAAAATTTTTGGATAATGACCGTAGATGTCTGGCAGACCGGCGTTTTGGGTATCGACATCGGCCGCCTGATCACGGCGGTTGCCATCTTCACCGTGTTTCTGGTTTTCCGCCGCCTGTTCACCCGCTTCGTGTTGTCAGCGATAAAACGCGTGGCCCGCAAAACCGGCAGTACATTCGATGATCAGGCCATTGAGGCGCTGGAAAACCCGATCCGCTTCATTCCCCTTGTTCTTGGCGCTTTTTTTGTCGTCGAATACCTGGAATTTCCCGGCACCTTCGCCATCATCGGCGAGCACTTGGTACGCTCGCTTATCGCCTTTGTCATTTTCTGGGCGTTGTTCAAGCTGGTTGATCCGTTCAGCCAATTTCTCAAGCGTCTGGAAAAGATGTTTACCCTGGCCATGGTCGAATGGCTGGTCAAGGCGATCAAGGCGGCTTTCATTTTTATCGGTGCTGCGACCATTTTGCAGATCTGGGGCATTCAGGTCGGCCCGATCATTGCCGGACTGGGGTTGTTTGGCGTCGCCGTGGCGCTGGGTGCGCAGGACCTGTTTAAAAACCTGATCGCCGGAATCCTGATCATCGCCGAAAAGCGTTTCAATACGGGTGACTGGATCCGCGTCGAGGGCACGGTCGAAGGCACCGTGGAGAGCATCGGCTTTCGCTCAACAGTGGTCAGGCGTTTCGACAAGGCGCCGGTGTATGTCCCCAACACCAAGTTGTCGGACAGTGCGGTGGTCAATTTTTCGTCCATGAGCCACCGCCGCATCTACTGGAATATTGGCGTCGAATACCGCACCACGGTTGATCAGTTGCGGACCATTCGTGACGGTATCGAGGCATATGTTATGGAGAATGATGCTTTCGCCCAGCCGCCCGAAACCGTGCTGTTCGTTCGCATTGACAGGTTTTCAGACAGTTCCATCGATATCATGTTGTATTGCTTTACCAAAACCACCAATTGGGGTGAGTGGCTTGAAATCAAGGAACGTCTGGCCTACGCCATAAAAGACATTGTCGAAGGTGCCGGAAGCGCTTTTGCCTTCCCCAGCCAATCAATTTATATAGAGGCGGCCGACGGTGACAGCCCAGAACCGTTCGTCCTGCCGGAAAGACAAAAACAGGAATAAGTACCATGAGCGTTACCATTTATCATAATCCCCGGTGCTCCAAGTCACGCACCACCCTGGCCTTGTTACAGAACAACAATGCAGACCCGGTTATTGTTGAATACCTGAATACGCCGCCAAGTGTTGAAGAGCTTAAAAATATTATCAGCCTGTTGGGGATCGCCCCGCGTGAGCTGCTCAGAGCAAAAGATGCCCGGGAAGCAGGCGTCGATGCCAGCCTGGATGATGACGCCCTTATTGCCGCCATGGTCGCCAACCCCATCGTCATCGAACGGCCCATCGTCGTCGCTGGCGGTAAAGCCAAAATCGGCCGCCCCCCGGAAGATGTTCTGGACATCCTTTAAAAGAATAAAAAAACCCCCGCAGATACCTCTGCGGGGGTTTTAACGTTAGCCGTTGAAGATCAAGCTGCGCGAACTTGCGCCATGAACTTGTCAACTTCGGTTTTCAGCAACTCGGATTGCTGGGACAACTCGTTGGCCGCACTGAGCACCTGCGAGGACGTCGAGCCCGCTTCACCGGCGGCCTGGGTAACACCGGCGATATTTGTTGATACCTCGCCGGTACCGGCTGCCGCCTGCTCAACATTGCGGGCGATTTCAGATGTCGCCGCACCCTGTTCCTCGACCGCCGCCGCAATCGCCGAAGCGATTTCGCTGATCTCGCCGATGGTCTTGGTGATGCCCTGAATGGCCTGAACGGAATCCTGGGTGGCGCTCTG
>JABJHA010000047.1 GCA_018662005.1 Rhodospirillaceae bacterium
ATTATCCGCATTGGCCGCTTTTTTCGCCACCGCCGCGTCGTAGTCGGCCTGGGCGGCGGCGACGCTGCTCGCCGCCTTGTCGACCAGTACCGTTAATTCGCTGCCGGATTCTACAAGCGCCTTGTGCTTAGCCACGGCGACCGCCTGGTCCACCAGTCTGTTGACCAGTACGGAACGGGCGGCGAGAACGGCATCGGCGGCTGTATCGACCTGCCCCATTTCCGTCGCCGCCGTGGCCGCCGCCGCGTCACGGGCGGCCTGGGCCGCAGCAACGGCGCGGGCGGCGTCACCGTCGCGATAGTCGTTGGCGGCCTCGCGGAACTGTTGCGCCGAACCAATACTCTGCGCCGCCTGCACAGAGGCCTTTTCCGAATTTGTGACCTTTTCCGACAGGGCCTTCAGGGTCTCGAAGGCGGAAGCGTCGACGGGCGCAGTCAGCTGATAGGCCGTCAACGCCTCGCTGGCGCTCTTCAGGTGGGTCTGGGTCAGGTTGGCCTTGGCGGTCGCCGTCTCGGCCTTAGCAACGACAACGGCCGGGTCGGTTGCGTTGATGGTTTCGTGGGCGGCGATAGACGATTCTTCAGCAGAGGTGATCGCCTGTTCCGCCGCCTCGAAAGTCTTCGAAACGGCGTTTTTGAAGGCCCCCGGCGTCGTATCCTGGCTCAACAGGCTTTTCAGCTCCGCCGTTGCACTTTTCACTTCATTGAAGATGATGCCGAGACTGGAATAGGTGAGCCCGGACGTGCCAGCGGCGAGTTTGCTGTTGATGTGGCCGCCCGTGGCCGACGCCGCCGTGGAAAGAGCGCTGTTGTAGCCCTCGGCCTTGGCCGCGGTAACGGAATCGGCGATAATCTGTGGCGCAGCGGCGATGGCCGCGTCGATGATGGTGCGGACATTGTTCGCCGCGTTGGTTAAATGGGCCCCCATGTCGAGAGCTGTGATCAGGTTCTCCGGAATGACCTCGCCGGTCGATGCGAGCAGGGCGGCGGCCTGATTGACCTTGGCCATGACCGAAGCGGCGGCGGAAATGGCGGCGGCGGCGTTGAGCGCGTTTAGAGGGGAAATGATGACGTTGGCGACGGCCGTGGCCTGGGTGATGGTCAGGCCCGTATCCGATGCGCCGAGACTGCTTGTTGCGGAGGCCTGAATGGCGGCGGATTGAGTGGCCGCCTCGGCTTCCGCCGCCGCTGCCACAGAACTCGCGACTGTAATGGTGGAGACCGTGTCGCTGAAGGCGCTGACGGCGAGCGACAGGCCCGGATTGACCTGTGCGACGATCTCTTGCCTGATATTCCCGATGAACTCCTCGGTGATGTGGGGCTCACGGAGCAGATGCTGGATGACCTTATGCGCTTCCATCTCCTGTTGAGCATGCCTGTACTGCTGCTCCACTCGCTTCTTGATGGCCTCGGACAGGTCCTGCATCATTTCGTTGAGTTGCTGGACCTCTTGGGGGAAGAGATCATCCTCCGTCGGGGTGGGCTCATTGTCCTCTGCCGGAGGTGACGGCAGGTTGGTGACCACATTGCCGTAGGTGTTGGCGATTTCCTCGGGGCTTCTGATCACCGGCGGCGGCGGCGCCTGATTTAAGCTGGTCATAGTCACAGTGGCGCCGGCCTGACTGATGACAACCGTGCCGGCGGCGTTGCTGATAACCGCCTCACCCACATGGCCGTCGGCATCGGCAAGCAGGGAGATGGAGTTTTCCGTCCCTTCGCCACCGACGGACCCAGCGATGGTGGTGCCGCGGATGCCGATGGTCGCCACCGGGGTTTCCAGGGTCATCGCGTCGGGCGAGGTCTTGGCGATCTGGCCGCTAATAAACGAGAAGGTCCCGGAGACCACGCCTAGGCCCATGGAACCTTTCTGCTCGGCCGGGTCGTAGATCATCTCGTCGAGGACCATTCGGCCGTCGCCGCCGAGGCTGAACATGGATTGGTCGGCGAATTCAATTTCGATGGCGCCGTCTTCGCCTGTAATCACCACATCGCCCTGATAAACCGACCCGCCCTCGGTCACGGTCTCCCGGACACCGTCGACGCGTACGATTTCAACGACGCCTGTAAGGGTGGTGATCTGACCGATGGGATCGGTCAAGCCTCCGTCTCCGGTCTGGGCGTACTGTCCTGGAGCGACGGGGCCGGCAAGGTGGCCAACTATCTTGCCGGAAAGGCTGAGGCCCCCCTCGCTGACCAGCGCGGGCGGATTGGCGAGGGTGAAATAACCGCGCACCAGCACTTGCTCGCCGTTCTCGCCGATGATCAGCAGGTCCGGACCTGAGCGGAAGAAGTCGGCATGCATGAGCCAACTCCCACCGTCAATCTTAACGGTGGGAGCCGCAGCTGCCGCGACAACCACCATGGGTGCTGTAGCGCTCCCAGAGTTTTCCGGGGGCGGAAATACGATCTCACGCACCACTGCCTATGACCTCTTTCACTTAGCTTTCGTTCTAAAAAGGCAGGAAAGCACGTGCTCTCAAGGACTTAATATCCCCATTTGGGGACCCACGGGTTCAGCTAATGCCAACGAAGAACCGCTTGGAAAACCGATGCAAAACAATCGAGATGAGCCCGAGCCCCGGTCAGAGACAGGCTCCGTGGCCCAAAGGTATTGATGAAGGTCTGTGCCGTATCTCGGCATCGCTGGGGCAGGACACGAACGCTTCATCCTTGAGGTCATTCCTAATCCCTCAAAGAAACACCCAAAGAGAAAAGTTTATTGTTACGTTACGCGAGATAGTTCTCAGCGCGTCGCTGACACGCGGACCACATCTGATAAGTACATTGGTGTCCCCAAATGGGGACTGCTAAGACGTCTTGCCGCTGCAAATAATCACATGTTCAGTGGGAAACGGGAGAATTCAAGTTTAGATAGTTATCTGAGGCATCAGCGTGAAAAGTGATTTTTGGGACTTAATATTGGAACTCTTCTATGATGAAGACAAAGAGGGGTTTACGCTAAATTACTTGGATAATTACATCTACAATCTGAATAACACTGAAATTAAGCCTTACTACTTTCTATTTGTAGTAAGCGGAGCGTTAATATTTGCGGCGAAAATGCTATTCTCAGCTATTGCATCTATTTATGGAGGCCTTTTTGGGAATATCGAAGTAAATGGTGATTATGTAGTGCAGAACAGCTACGTGCCATTGATTGGTATTGTGATCCTAATAGCATTTTCTTTGCATTTCTTGTTGGTAGTGTATCTCGCGCCTTTTGTCATTGTTAAGTGCAAGGGGCATATAGCGGTCCCAAAAGGAGAATTTGCCTTGTCCTCTCAAGTGTATGGATGGGGTATCTACAGTTTTCTCCTTTACCCAATTGCACTCATCCATGCTTTGATTTTGCCGCCCAAGGAAAAGAGTTTGAGGTGACCCCCAAATAGAGGTCCAGGTTTAATCAGGGATTTCGTCGCATTCTGAACCTTGGATATGGAGGTTCAACTTGGCGATCTTCTCGCTCAGGAGCTCGACCTTGCTGTCGATGGCGGGTGATGGTTCCTGTCGGTCAGCGCTGTCCATCTGATGCAGGTAGCACGCGATGCTCTCTTCGATTTGGCTCAGGCGGCGCTGAATCTTGGCGCGGGTGAAATTGTTGTCGCGGTTATTCACTGCCTTGAACTTGGAGCCATCGATGGCGACGCTGGCGTCCGCCAACAGACCTGCGCGACGGCACAGTTCAACGAACCCCGCGCAAACCCGTCGGATCGCCAGCCCGGATTATGGCTGGGCACAACCGTCCGCTCCGTCTGCATCGTCTGCGACGCCGCCGAATGGCAACGAAACCAATGTTCTCGGCGACGCCACCTTGCGGACGGTTAATGGTGTTGCGGACGATAGGGCGGACGCTGGATATGGCGAAACGGGCGCGACCGTCCGCGCCAACCTCATGAAACCGTACTACAGGGTGGTACATAGGTAGGGGGCTTTACAGACACAAGATGTCCCCAAATGGGGACTGCTAAGACGTCTTGCCGCTGCAAATAATCACATGTTCAGTGGGAAACGGGAGAATTCAAGTTTAGAGCTCTGGCATCAATGTTAGGCGAAGAACTCAAGCTTGAATGGGTCCGTGTTGACAGATGGTAAGGTTGGAGGACCCAGCGATGGGGCCCTCCGGGGTCGACAAGGTTCATCAGCCAATTCATTTTCCGCGATCTCATTAAATAAAAAACATTCCCCAAATGGGGATATCTGGCACTAGAGAGCATGTGATCCATTACTTTGGATGAATGCAAGATGGAAAGAGGAATGAGCGCTGACGTCGTGCGTTCATCTCCAAACGTAAGCGCGCCGCAAGACGCGGCACGGATGAAAACTGTTACTAGAAAGGGACCCACACACTATGGCTGATTATATGTTTCCAAAGGACCCGCCGCAGGCTCCTGGAGAATTCGTTGATGCTCTCATGACCGACGGTGGCGCCAGTTTTATGGACGCCATGGAGGACGGCATGCAGGCCTTCGCCAATGCCATGAGCGATGGCGGCGACATGGCCGCCGCCGGTGACGTCTTTATGTCCACCATGACCGATCATTGCGCCAACGCCGATATTCCCGGCATGAGCCCGGACATGTTCGAAGCCGCCGCTGACGCCTTCGCCGAAGTTGCCGGCCCGGCCCTGATGGGCATGCCCCAGGACGCCGGCCCCGCCGACATGGCCGCCTGTTTTCAGGACGCCGCCAACATGATGATGCCTCCGGCCATGGACGTGCCGCCGGAAATGGCCGACATGTTCGACATGATGGCCGACACCATGGACGACTGCGGCTGTGGTCCGCACGAGATGGGAGAGGCCTTTGGACCGCCCATGCCCGATGGCTTCGTCCCCGGTGATCCCGGCACCTATCCGGACGGTGACTTCATGCCGCCGCCGGGTGACGCACCAATGGACGGTGAGCCCGGTCCCATGGCTCCCCCTGATCCTGACGGCACCATGATGGGTGACGCGCCAATGGACGGTGAGCCCGGTCCCATGGCTCCCCCTGATCCTGACGGCACCATGATGGGTGACGGACATATGCCTGGCGGCCCTGCTCCGATCGACGCCGGCGCCATGGCTAGCGCGGCCGATGCCTTGGGCGGAGCCTTGGGCGGCGCGCCGCCGGCTGGTCCGCCCCCCACAGATCCCGGCGCGGCCGCGGATGCGGCCATTGGCGCGGCCATGGACGGTGCCATGGACCAGGGTGGACCGGCCCCCGGCAGCCCCCCCGACCCGGCCCCCGTGGCCGATACGGGCCTACCTGCGGATATGCCGGATGAGCCTGCCCCGGATGATGATCCGACCGCCGGCATGGCCTAAAATCCAGGCTTGAACATTGGGAACTCCTAGGAGTTCCCAATGTTTTTGCTATCAGCAGATCAGGCTATAATGACTTCCAGGGCTTTACGATCCTCAGCTACCGGCGTCGCCTTTATCGCCCGCCAATTCGGCGTCCGTATCAATGTCGACGCTATCGAAAACGCCATCAGCAGCGGCACCCTGTCGAACGCCAAGGAATTCGCCGATTACTTCTTCAAGCAGGACATTTTGGTCAGGCCGCGTAAGCTGAGCGTCAAGGAACTTGTCTCGAAGAGCTATATCTACCCCTGTGTCGCCATCATGAAGGACGGGCGGTCCTTCATCCTCGCCGGGGTCGACAGCCGGGAGGGGGCGGACAAGACCAAACTCATCGCCATCGACCCCATGAACCCGACGGCGCAGCCGAAGCGGATAGTCGCAGCCGAGTTTTCCCGGGACTGGGCCGGGCAAATCGTTCTGGTTTCCCGCAGTTCCGGCAACCCGTCCACGGACCGTGCCTTCGACTGGCAGTGGTTCCTGCCGGAACTGTACCGGTTCAAGGGGGTCATGGCCCTGACCTTCATCATTTCCCTGCTGTTGCATGCCCTAGGCATCGCCCCCATCATCTATATCCAGATATCCCTGGACAAGGTCCTCGGCTACGAGGCGACGGCGACGCTTTACGTCCTCACCGCTGCGGTGACCCTGGCGCTGATCTTCAACGGCCTGCTGACCTATGGCCGGGATTATGTCATCAACCATATCTGCACTACCATTGAGGCCCGCCTGACCGGCGACGTCTTCGACAAAATGCTCAACCTGCCGGCGCAGACCTTCCACACCACCAGCCCGGCGGAAATGGAAGGCAAGGTGCAGTCTGTGGTCGCTGTTCGTATGTTCCTGGCGCGGCAAGTGCTGACCAACCTCTATGATGCCACCGGCATCCTCGTCTTCGTACCCATCCTGTTCGGCTATAGCCCCATCCTAGCCCTCGTCGTTGTGCTGTTTTCCTTCATGCAGGGCTTTATCGACCTAGCGTCGAAAATCCGCCAGAGAAAGCTGCGCAGCGCCATCGGCGAGGCCAACATGTCCCGTATCCGGGCCCTCAGGGAAACCATCGGCGGCATCGACGCGGTGAAATCCCTTTCCCAGGAACCCATTCAGCGCCGTGAGTGGCGCTCCGCCGCCGCCGCCAGCATTCGCAGCAATACGGAAATGTCAAAGCTGACCAACCTGACCGGCAGCATTAACGCGACCCTGATGAGCCTGATGACCGTGGCGATTGTGTTCACCGGCATCAACCTCGTCTTTGCGGGCAGCCTTTCCGCCGGTGCCATCATTTCCTGCAACATGCTGGGGGCCAAGGTCGTCGCACCCATCAAGGGCCTAATCACCTTCTTCGCCGACACCCACATCATCGGCGGCGCCATGGCGCAAATCGGCTCCATCTGGAACGCCAACCCGGAACGCACCGGCAGTGGCAGCCAGCAGGTGATCCATGGCGGGTTCAAGATTCGCGACGTCACCGTGCGCTTCGATGATCACGCAGTCCTCGACAAAATCAACCTGGATATCCCGGCCCGTAGCAAGGTCGTCATCGTCGGGCCATCCGCCAGCGGTAAATCGACCTTGCTGCGCCTGCTGCAGGGATTGCTGAAACCCAGTGAGGGCATCATAGAGGTAGACGGCGCCAACCTGAGCAGTCTGGACCTCAGCTTCTATCGCAGCCAAGTGGCCCTGGTCGATCTTCAGCCGAGCTTCTTCGCCGGCCCCCTGGATGAGAACATCCGCCGTGTCCGCCCCAACATCAGCGCCAGGGAACTAGAAGAGGTGATTGAAGTTTCCGGGCTCGGTCTGTTGTCCGACAACCTCCCGGAGGGGCTCAGCACTCAAGTGGACCAGACCGCCAGCAATCTGTCCCAGGCCCACAAAATAATGGTCGCTCTGGCCCGCGCCATGGCCAGTTCACCGAACCTGTTGTTGCTAGATGAGACCTTCAACAGTCTGGACAAACGCGCCTTGGTGCATCTCAAGACCAACCTGAACAAGATCTCCAACGGACGCACCCTGATTTCTACCACCCACGACATGCGCTTCGTTCCTGATTATGATTGGATCATAGTCCTCGATCAGGGAAAGGTGGTCGGGCAGGGGAAACACCACGAACTTGTCTCCAACTGTGCTCTTTATTCGGACCTGTGGCGGTTGGAAAAACGGATCGACGGTTCCGACGCCAGGGCCGAGAGTTAGAACCATGGCCGGAGAGAAGTTCTACCCGAAAGGCGAATTCATCTTCCGAGAGGGAGAGAGCGCCGACTACGCCTATGTCCTCAACAGTGGCAGCGTCGAGATCATTAAGATCGGAATCGACGGAGACGTGGTACTCGCCGTTCTGGAAAACCCCAACACCCTGTTTGGGGAAATGGCGCTGATTGACGGCGAACCCAGAAGCGCCGGAGCCCGCGCCGGGGATGATAGCAAGATTACCGAAGTCACCCAGTCCGACTTCCTCGCCTACATCCAGCAAAATCCGACGGCGGCCATGAACATCATGAAGAACCTGTCGACGGAAATCCGCAAGGCCAATAAAGCGGCGTCTCTCGCCGGCAAGACCGAAGAAGGCGTTGGCGCCGGAACCGGCATCGCCATCGACGACAACCAACAGCCACAGGACGTCGATGATACGGACGCCATCTACGACACTCCCCCTTCCAGGCCGCTAATCTATACCGGCGCCACGTTGCTGCTGATGTTCCTAATGGCCTTTGGCTTTTCCTATCAGGCTGTAGTCGACACCACCGTTTCCGCACGGGGCAAGTTCACCACCAAAATGCCCAACGTGGAGGTTCAGTCCACTTCCAGCGCCGTCGTCCGAAGACTTCTGGTCAAGCGCGGTGACGTCATCGAAAAGGGGCAACTGGTGGTCCTGCTCGACAGCACGGCGGCCAAGGCCGACCTAAAGGGAAACACAGAGAGACTGTCCGCCGTCATGGGACGGCTGAAACGACTGAAACTGGAACAACTGTTGATCAAGAGCGGAGAGAAAATCCCCGTAGGGCACGGTCTGGGCTCTCTCAACCTGGACATCCTTACCAAGCGGCTAGAACAATACCGCTCGAAAATCAATTCATTCGCCTCCAAGATTCGCAAGATCAACAAGGAAATCTCGTCGGCGGAGACAGAGGTCTCCTCTGCCCAGGAAACGGTCAACATCACCCAAGAACAGTTTCGCCTGAAGGAACAGATCGAAGCCGCACGTAAGAAGCTTTATGACAGCAAACACGGATCCCTGTTGAATTACCTGCAAGCCCGTGATGCCACCCTGGCCTCGCGGCGCTCCCACTTCGACTCAATCAATGCTGTTGATGGCAAAATCGCCGCCCTGACGGCGAAGAAAGCCGATCGCGGCAGCCTGCTTGCCGACCGAAACGAGTTCGTCGCCAAATGGTCCAGCGGACTGAGCGAAAACCTGGCCGGCGAGGAAGAGGCCATGACTCAGCTCAAACAGCAGGGTCTAAAGTTGGACCAGAACGTCAAGAACGTCGAGGTCCGTTCCCCCGCCAAGGGGACCGTTCTCGATGTTCCGACGGTTTCCGAGGGCTCTATCGTCAAGGAAGGCGACCGTCTGGTGACCCTGGTTCTGGTCAACCAGCCCCTCACTTTGGAAGTCGACGTGGACCCGAAGAACATCAGCGACGTCAAGCTGAACATTCCCGTTTCGGTGAAGCTGGACGCCCTGCCTTTCCAGCAGTATGGCGACCTGAAAGGGAAACTGGTCTACATTTCCGAGGATACCTACACCGAGTCCTTGTCGGGCGACAAAGGGGCCTTCTACCGGGGGCTGGTAGACATTCCGACCCAGCAACTGGCCTCCCTTCCGCCGAAATTCAGCCTCACCCCCGGCATGTTGGCCAGCGCCGACATGAAGGTCGGGGAAAAGCGAATTATCACCTATCTGGCCAACCCCATTTTGAAGGGCTTTTCATCGGCCTTCAGCGAGCCCGATTGATCCTCCGAAAAAGCTTAGTATATACAGTTGGTTAATCAATTTTCCGCATATATAATGAGATATTGATTCGAACTCATTTCATGGTCCGCCGTTCGCCTTGGCAAAGGCTTCGGCGGAAATGTCAACGCCGGATCAATTTTCCTGACCTGCTCTTCGCCAAAGATCAGCCAACTGTGGACAATTGCTGCCGATGTTTGACCAGCCAGTCGGATACAACCTGAATGAGCCAATCAACGCAAAACGGCTTGCTTACATAATGATGTGGGCAGGGTGTCAGAATTGATGTCATCAAGGGGTCGTATTGCTCAGAGAAAGCCACTCGAAGCGTATCGGGATATCGAGCGGCAAAGTGCGCCAACAACTCCGCCCCATGCATGTCCGGCATTCGCATGTCCGAAAGCACTACGTCGACCTTTTGCGTTTGGGCAAGCTCCATAGCTTCGGCAACGTTATCCGCGAAATAGAAAACCCAGCCAACCTTGGCGCGCCGTAAATTCCGACGCAAGCCAGCGAGAAGCTCCTTATCGTCGTCAATGATGAGCACGTAGGTTTTAGGCATCAGTGGTAGTCGCATATCAGCTTTTGAACTCCTTATTTGTGTATCTGTGTCGTCCCTTTTTGGAGAATCTTGGCACTGCCTCATTGACTCGAGATTTTCATATCTATCGAGAATACGGCAATGCTCTAGCCGCATTCAAACTCCGTTCATAGTCAGATCAATAAACCCGATAAAACCGAATTAAGTCGTTCCTGACTAAAGGGCTTGTGAAGAATAGCGGCGGCGCCGAGGACCTCTGAGGTGCTTAACATGCAAGCGAGGTTATTAGTATGTGCCCCACCACCGGACATTGCGATCACGGGTGTGTCAGGAGCCTGTTTCTTGATCTTGATAATGAGCTCAAGGCCGTCCATCTCAGGCATAAAAACATCCGTTAAAATGATGTCCGGACGATTAAACTCTAGGCGTTTCAAGGCCTCATGTCCGTCCTTAGCACAAACTACCTTGTAACCTTTTCGCTGTAGATCGCGTTTTAGCGAATGGCGAACATTTGGGTCGTCGTCAACGACAAGAACCTTAGGCATCATTTCGTTTTTCATCTAATCATGCTCCCGAGCGCTCCTATACGGAACCCACTGGATCTCCGGGTGCGTAATGCTACGTACGCAGGATCCGCACTGGTTCTTCGAACTTTTCCATTTTCTCCATTGCCCGCAGTTTGTGGAGGTGTGCTGTTGTTATGGCGTTGTCTGCGCTGAGAATTAGACGACCGTTGATCATTTTGAGGTCTGTCAAAAGGATGTCACCAGGGCGTAATAGGCTCACAGGCAAGTTCATATCCTTCGCCAGGCACGCGTCTTGTGGTGAGACCTCCGAGATCAGAACCTCGCGAATGTTGTTAAGCAAGACGAGGTCGTACGCGGCCGCCGAAGATTTTAATAGCTCGAACGCGGTGGCAATGGATACAGTTGAGCGGGTATGCCGATCCAAATCAACTAGGATCCTCAATATCCGAGCCTCCAGAGGTAGTTCCGCGCCTACCGGGCCGTCTTCCGGAAATCCGGTCCCGTCAAACCCGCGTTTTTGGAGAGCCACAATCTCGGCGACTGGAGCAAGTCGAGGAATATTGCTGATCAAATCGCGGGCAATAGCAGGACTGGCATCCACAATCTCCTGTTCGATCGCCGACAGTTCCTCATCATTGGTAAGTTTATCCATGATAGCGGGTGGAATAGCTATATTGCCCAACTGCGCAAGCGTAGCCGCCATCTTCAGTTTCCAGCTCTGTCTAATTTCTAGTTTATTCGCAACGGTCTCTGCCCAGTTCCGAACCCGCTCCGTGTGCCCAAAGCTGATCGGATCGGAAATGGACAGGACGTCAACCAACACCTTGACGCTGCCAGCCAGGGTTTTCTCCAACAGCTCATGTTCGCTTTTTTCCAGTTCATACTGACGCAATGCGGCATCGATCCCATCGCCCAACTGTTGATGCTGACAAGGCTTAGAATAAAACCTAAATATGCTGCCCTGGTTTATCGCATCTATCGCGGTTTGCTGATCTGCATTGCCAGTGAGCATAATACGGATGGTGTTCGGCGACATCTCTCGCATAAGACGAAGTAACTCTAGGCCGTCTATTCCGGGCATTCTCATATCGACTACGGCCACAGCAATCACTTCACGGTTACTGAGAAACCTCAAAGCCTCCTCGCCGCCGGATGCGATCAGAAGATCGAATCGCTTTCTGAATTGTCGGCTCAAACCCTTCAACAAGACTGGATCATCGTCGACAAAAAGAACTTTTCCGCTCATTTTATCCTTCCCTAGGCTGAACGTTCGATGACGTTTTGTGCAAGTCTTATCCAAGTTCCTGCGCGGTCTCCAAATTGGGGCAAAGTCGCCTGTATTTCGCTTTCAGCCGCCAATAAATTGCTTCCCTCCTTAACGGTCCTCACCAATTGCTGCGCGGCGTGGACGCAAACCAATACATCAATATGGTCACCAACGAAGTCCTTCGGCTCATGATGGCAGGCGACCGCCCGGACAACTTTAGTTTGAAAACCCCAAAGGCCAAGCAGATAAGCACCGGCTTCCGGATGCGCGGCCCCAAACACCTGGCGCTCTGCATCAATGATGCTCATGTTTTCACAATCGATTAATCTTTCGACTTCTGCAAAAGATTGTGGACAAGCGGATTGAAACACAAGACTTCCGACATGTGCCAATACTCCCGCCGTCCCCGCGATATTGATATCCGAATTTGCAAGATTCTCGATCTCGGCGATCGCCCGAGCCAGACGGCTAATATCAATCGATCGTCTGGTCAATCGTTCGAATCTTGGGGTGTGAGATTTATCACCAGAAAACATGCGGTAAAACGATGCTGCCATAACGAGTGTTTTCAGTAAATTGGTTCCCAGTAGTGATGTCGCAGATTTCAAATTATCGACGTTTTGGGGCAAGCCGAAATATGCTGAATTCGTCAATTTCAGAGTTTGGGCGGTCAACGCGATGTCACCTGCCAGGATCTCCGCAATATCCGCCGTGTTGGCTTTGGCGTCGTCCAGGACTTGAATCAAACGGTTAACCCGATCGGGAATCGCAGGCAGATGTTCTATTCCGGCGAATAAAGCTTGCAGCTCCGAACTGCCCATGAGTTCGCCCAGTTCAACCCCTTCAAGAATGGTATCGACAAGTCTCTTGGCATTGATGGGTTTCGCCAGAAACTGGTGGGCGACGCCGACTGTTCTCATGATCGCCGCTTCGTCTGAAAAGCCCGACAGAATAATCCGAATGGTATTAGGGTGGTACTCTTGAACCCACTCAAGAAGCGTCGCACCATCCATTTCCGGCATTCTCATCTCGGAAATTACAATGTTGCAGGGCTTATCTGCGATAAGCTTGATCGCTTCCCTACCCGAGCTAGCGAAGACCAGTTGCCAATTGTTACGATACGATCGCAGCGCTCGTCGAACACCGGAAAGAATTCTCGGTTCGTCATCGACAAATAGGATCCGAGGCTTCATTCCATCATCTCAATCAGGCGATCCAACCGGTAATCGTATGATGAAAGTTGTGCCCTCGCCCTGAACCGTCTCAAACGTCAATAAGCCTCTATGTTTTTGCACAACAATGTCATAGGCGATCGCAAGGCCTTGTCCTGTTCCAACTCCCACCTCTTTGGTCGTAAAAAAAGGATTGAAAACTTGGTCCTGGACACCCTCGGGGATTCCCGTTCCTGTATCCTGAATACGCACTATGGCAAATTTGTCTTCGACCCCAGTTGAAACAGTGATTGTTCCGAGTCCGGAGCGGTCTTTGACCGAGCCAATAGCGTGCGCCGCATTGACCAAAACATTCAAAAAAACCTGGTTCATCTCGGCGATGTTACACATCACTGCTGGAAGGTTCTGATCAAAGTCCTTTCTAATTTCCGCAATATGTTTCCATTCATTGCGGGAAACAGCGATGGTGTTTTCTAGAGTAGTGTTGAGGTTGTGGAGGGTTGGGGTCTTTGTACCAGGATGAGAAAATTCCTTCATGGCAGACACTATTTCAACCACCTGCTGAATACCAGATAGGGTTTGATTGATTGCTTCGGGCACTTCTTCTTGTAGGTAGATATCGTCGATATCATGCCTGAAGCTGTCGATCTCAGAAGCCATTGCGGCCAGACCATCTTGATTGGAAACTTTCTGCTTCAACGATTCGTAAAGATGAATCAATGAGATTAAATCATGACTTGCATCTTTAACAAAACGGACATTGTCGCCGATATACTGAAGCGGCGTGTTTATTTCGTGGGCAATGCCTCCAGCCAATTGGCCTACAGCCTCAAGCTTTTGAGCTTGTCGCAGGCTCTGGGCCAATTTGTCTTTCTGAAACTGCGAATCCTTCAATTTCTTGGCCATAGTGTTATAAGTTCTTGCGATTTGCGAGATCTCATGCGGTCCCGAAGTATCGATCTCGTTGTCGAGGCTGCCTATATCTGACACGGCGGCTATTTGTTCCGCGACCCGGGTCAATGGACGCACGACAAGATTTATCGAGAGGGAGATAAGAATAATGAAAAAGACAAGTGCGGCCAGCAGCCCCAAAATTTCGATCCATCGAGCGTCACCCAAAATTTCGGATGCGGAATCAACGTGAGCCATACAAATGAGAATGGCCCCTGAGAAATCAAGTTGACGTTTTACTTGGACCCACTCTGACGAACCGGTGATGAAAGTCCTGTTCGGAGACAGCTCCATCGTAGGGTTCGAACTATAGACTACTTTGTTGTCCTTAGTTGTTGTGACGACATGGGATTCTTCCATGCCCGCAATTGCGAACAGGTCCTTAAAGGAGGTCGCCGGATATTGCACGATGATAGCGCCTTCTGGTTGCCCCCAGCGGATAATTGGACTGACGACCTTTAGGGCTGACGTTGACAGAATTACGGCCGACTTCATCGGGACTTCAAAACGCTGTTCGAGCGAATCCTCTTCGGAAGAGCTGGACAAGACAACATTGCCTTTGAAGTTAACGAGATAAATTTTAGCATCCCCGTGGACCGGCAGTTTCAAAGACCTGATAAAGGCCGGAAGGTAGCTTCCGCGGCCTGCAATGTCGACCAAACCGTTGATGATAAGGTCGTTTGTCGCCAAGGTATCTGCGAAATCAGAAATACCCTTGATCCGCCAATTCAAGATGTTGGCCTCAAAACGACTGTTCTCTTCAACCTGCGTGGCTAGCGAGCGCTTGGCCATTAAATCCATCAAATAATTTTCAGACAACGCGATAACAAGCAAAAATAAGCCGGCAATCGGAGTTACGACATTAAACGCGTAAGCTCGTAACGATAACGAAGAATTTCCCACATGATTTCCCCGTCAGTACGTTTATCGAATTGGCACAATGGTGCCATCTACGTCGAATCTGGAAATGTTAAAGTCATCCGAAGTTAAGGCATCGTGGTTATTGGATGTGAATGCAGGAGTGTAATCCCTTATCAAACCTCTGTGCGGCGGCAGGTTTTCGAGGGCAATTCGCACGGCGCGCGAATTTGTGCTCTGCGCTTGTTCTACCGCCACTGCTAGCAGATGGACCAAGTCGTATGCATGTGCGGTTCCGACGGGGGCAAATATGTCCAGTGCCGTCTGTGCGTCCGTATAACGCGCCAAATAAGCCTCGATTACGGGCTTCGCGCGCTCGGGAAAGGTTGGGTAGATGAAGGAAAAAGTCTGTAGCACTCTCAAATCGATATTGGATCTGACGTCGTGAATCGTTTCAAAGAATGAACCGCCAGCAATCCCCCAATGGGAGATGATGGGACGTCGATCTGGTTTTGGAAGCGAAGACATGGCATGAACCACCTTTGTGCCTTCGGGGGCATTGGCGACTAAGATGACCGCATCGATCTTCTGGTCAATTAAATCTCTTAATGTGCGGTGCATATTATGAGCACCCCAATGGAACCAAGAAACGCCCGCCGGCACCAAACCGGCCCTCCCGAGAGCCGCCCTCATGGCCTTCTCGTTGGATCGGCCCCACCCGGTATTCTCCAACAGCAACCCCAAACGTTTATGGCCTTCTTTCAGCGCCCGATTTACCAGGAATTCTCCTGCGTATTGGTCCCGCACGGACACCCGAAATACGAAATTCGGACTGAAGCCGTTATCAACAACTTGCGTTCCGGCCGCCCAGGGGACCAGGAAAATAAGTTCGTGCTTATGAACCAGCTTTAACTCATGCAACGCTACGGGCGTGTGCAGCCCCGCTAGCAAACCAATCAGATTTTTCGTCTTGGCAAATTTCTTGATGTTTTCGGCGCCTCTCTCTGGATTTCCGCGGTGGTCGAGTGTCAACAATTCCAACGGTCGACCAAGCACACCGCCTCGGGTATTGATCTCCGATATTGCGATTTCCGCACCGCGCTGGATTGCGAGCCCCGAACGTGCGGACCCTCCAGACATGTCAGCGTCGATTCCTATGACGAGCGGTGGTTCATTCGAAGCTGCAGCGGCGAGCGGTGCCAAAATCAAGGAAAACGCCAAAATACCAAGCGACAAATCAGATATGAAGCGGAGCAAGAGTGAGGTTCCTTTGTCTGAGAATAGGAGGAGAAACAGTACATCTCTGCTTACAACCACGGAGGACCGTTCCACTATCCCCAAATGGTAATAGGGTTTTCGAAGTTGTGGCAGTCTAGTAAGTGCTGCTGAATTCAACCTTACATTTGAAACCATCTTCTTCAAGATTAGCCGGAAGAACCAAACAATCTTTGGACACGGACTGCCCAATCATGGCGCCATATAACACATAGAGCGAAACTAAGTCGGCGTGAACGGGCAGCAGCCTTGTAACGCCATTTTGTCTATCATCGCCGCGGGAACGCGTCAAGTGGCCTTGACGGCATCCAAAAAATCTAACTTGCTGCGGTTTACGTTCTGCCAATCCAATGTGTCCTGAATTAGCATCATCAGGAATTCGGGTGACGCTGGTTTTGCGATATAGACGATTCCCCTATGCGTCAGGTTTTCTATCAAGGGTTGATCGCATCGACCTGAGAAAACGATGAAATCCATGCGGGGCCGGTGTTGCCGCGCCTGTTCGATAAGCTCATTGCCACTTACTATGGGCATCGCCATATCGGTCACCGCCACATCGAAAGGGGTGCATTTTATTTTCCTCGCGCCCGCCACTCCGCCGCAAACGAAACAGCAATCGTGCTTCTTACGCCAAGGTCGGAATGCACGTTCGAGGCCTGCAAGAACTTCTGGATCATCGTCTATGAACAACAGTTTAGCCAATTGTTCTGTCCTTTCTAATAATGCCTATCTGCTGGGTTTATGCGCCCAAGCTTATTCCTATTCTTCTCAGCCGCTCTCGGTAGATTCTGCGACGCACTCTTCGCGTAGTACTGGCCAAATCCGTATTGCCTTCCCGGCCAACAGTGTCTTCCAAAATGATCGCAGCACGGCGTAGTTTCTGGCCATGCTTCATCAACTCGGGTTCGATCATCTCGACGAGTGCAGAGATTTCAAATGGCTTCGCAAGGTACATATGCGAGCAATGTGTCATCGCATATGTGGAGAGATTGTCGAAGCGTCCTGACATGGCTACACGCATCGTACTTGGCGAGGCAATACTGCATTCCAAGAGGAGCGTTGCACCTGTCATTTCCTGCATCTCAATGTCGGTTAGCAACACGTCAAAATTATCCTCGGTGAGTTTCGCCATTGCATCGGTTCCGTTCGCAGCAAACTCCAGCTGCCATTTTGGCCGCGCCTTACTAAGACAACGCTTCAGCGCGTCGAGTAGATGTTCATCATCGTCAACAATTAGAATTTTAGCCATGACCTGTATGTCGCCTGCCAAACCGAGAAGGTGTTGGGAGATTGGCGTTTCCTTCACTAGTGAAGTAGGTTTATTCAACTACGCCACAATAGACACGACTTGCTGGGCGCCCGATATCCCCAAGTGGTGACAAAAGGTTTCAAAAGCCGATGGAACCATGAATAATTCTGGATCTTTGAACTGCCCGAGAACTGGCCATGCCTCTCATCCCCATCCTATTCGTTGACGATGATGAAAATATTCTGAGTGCCATCCGGCATGACTTGCGGAACAAACTGGATGTTCTCTAGTACCTCTGAGACGAGAAATTAGCATGATTTGAAACGGAAAGCGTCAACTTAGAATAAAGCCCTGACACTAGCGAAAAGCCGCCGCACGCCCTCCCGCATACGCTTCTCACCGGAAAGGAACCGCAAACAAGAGGGACGGGTCCTTCCTGGCCACTGACCTATCCGGATGGGCTTCCTCCGGTGATTGCCCAGCGACACCCGTGAAAAAGCCATTTCGTTTCGCTTTGATCCCCGCCCAAGTTGGCTGAACCCGGCGTAGCCCCTTGCTTAAGGTGTTCACTCCGAGACCTCGCCAAACGAAATGCCTCTTGTTGAGTTTAGGCAATTCCCGTTGTCAGGCTGGGGCGGCAATGCGCCCGGGGTCCCCGCATGCGAAACGCGCCGGCAGGAACCGGTCAATTTTGCGAAACGGATCATGACCCGTCCATTTCCCGCCGCAGGTCCTGAAGGCGCAGTAGCATGGCCAAGGTGCGTTCCAGCTTGCGGTCCAGGTGCACCTCGTAGCGGGCCAATCGAGACAACTTATCAGGGTCAAGAGACTGACCGAATGCCTGTGCCCGGATCAGGGGCCGATTTTCCAGTTCCATGCGCCGCTGGGCGTACCAGGGTTGCAGGTCCCTGTCGATAAACCGGCGCAGACCGGCAGCGTTGGGCGTGGCAGGCTCCTGGTCCTCGTCGTAATCGCCCGGATCGCGGGAGAGTAAGTCTTCCCACCATTCACGGGTATCAGCCCGCAACACCGCAACGGCTTGCTCGTAGGCTTTCGGCTTGCCCGCATCCAAGATGACAACGGCGTCTTTTGTCATGCCCTCGTCCTCATCCAGATCGCGGGCTTCCACGGCGGTCTCCTCGGGCGTGGCGCGGATGGCATCGACGACGCGCTCGATCTGCTTGCCGCCGTGCAGATGCACCAGTGCCGCCTTGACGGTGTCGCGATAGGGCTCGGTGGCATTCTCCAGCCCGTGTTGATGGGCGGCCGCCTCGGCAAGGCGGAGACGGCGTTTGCGCCACAGGATGCCCGCCAGTTCCTCGACCAGGTGCTCCTCGGTCGGTCCGTTCGGACGGTGTTCAGCGACCAGAGACGCCATTAGGGCAGCGTATTCGTCGGCGTTTTCCCAGGGTAGAACGGTGTAGCGGGAAAGAACGCCGTGTTTGAGGGCGTTGAAACGGGTGACTTCGGTTCCGGCGGTTTCCACCGGCAAGATGTCATTGGATTCAGTCATGGCCAGAAGGTCCTTTTCCGTTTGGGATTGTCGATCCGGGTCAGCAGTTTTTCGGCTTGGATGAGAAAGGCTTCGTTAGCCAGATGCTCGGCCTCGAATGCTTCCTTGCGCAGGCGCTGATAGGTGCGTCGCCACATGCCCTTGGGCCGGGGCGGAAACGGCGACGCCATGCCGGGCTCGCCGCCGAGGCGCATGCGGATTTTATTGGCCCGGCGCAGTGCCCGATCCCACGCGCCCTCGCTCTGGCTGGCGTGCGCCAGGCGATAGCAATGCCGGCAGAGGAAATACCGCCCCGGCCCATGCAGTTTGACCACGCGCCGACCGCAAGGGTTGCCGTTCACCACGCCGGGGCAAATGAAATAGGGCCGCGTGCCACCGAACCG
Organism: Rhodospirillaceae bacterium; assembly: GCA_018662005.1. NCBI lineage: Bacteria > Pseudomonadati > Pseudomonadota > Alphaproteobacteria > Rhodospirillales > Rhodospirillaceae > Rhodospirillaceae bacterium. Next base: position 19,026 of record JABJHA010000047.1, read on the forward strand.
GCAGGCGACGCGGACGATGCGGACGGTCTCGTTCACGTCCTCCCAGTCACCTCCGGCGACGCGCACCCGATAAGATAGGTGCAAACGTTCATCCTCGGCCCGCAGATTGATCGACGCTACCTTCTCGCCGCCCCGGCTCCATTGCCAACCGCCAGCCCATCCAGGTCGCAGACAGCCTTCCCGATGCAGCCGGTTTACGTCGATGGCACGGCATGTTTCCACCGTGTCCCGCCCCAGGCCCGAAGGTCGTCCTGATCCGATGCCGCCCATCATGCGCTCCTGTTTTTTCCGAAATCGTTTGGAAAGTCGGCTGGTATTTCGATACCCATGGCCATAAGGGCCGATGCGGCCTCTTCCTCTCGGGACTTGAACCAACCGTCCCAGCAACGTGAATGCAGCCAGGCATGGCCATGAGTATCGGTCCCAAATGGCAACAAAGGATCGTTGGTGCTGTCACCGCCATGACAAGCAAGGCACCGGCCAGGCGAGGACGGTTGAGGGTTCCGATTTATCCATTCGGAAACGCAGCAGGCAAATGCCTGTGCCTCCGCTTCAGCACGGGATAAACCACCATCGAACTCGGCGATCCCGGCCCGCTCGTCGAAATACACCTGCCAGTCTTCGGCGTTCCACCCATCATCGCCGGGACGCAGCAGGGCAACGATCCCGGTTTTGTTCTCGCTCAGGGCGGCCATGACGGCTTCCGACGGCGGTGACGAGGCTTCGAGGGTCAGGTCGTCACCTTGAAGGACGACATCGACGCCGGCTGCCCGCGCCGCCTTAAGGGCTTCCATTGCGCTCATACCGTTGCCCTCCAGCCTTGACCTTCGCTTTTCTCCGGCTCGGATTGAGAGGGTGATTTTGCGTCCGTTGCGTCCGCACCGTCCGTAGCACCGGATTCCAAGGGGTTGGCGCGGACGGTCGAGCCCGTTCCGCCGTGTGCAGCGTCCGTCCTACCGTCCGCAACACCATCAACCGTCCGCATGGAGGTCTCGCCGAAAGCCTTGGTTTCGTTGCCGTTCGGCGGGAGCGCGGACGATGCAGACGGTGTGGACGGTTGCGCCCCGCCATAATCCTGGTTGGCGGAACCTTCCTTGGCCGTGATGACGATGATCCTGGTGCGCGCACGACCTTCCTTGATATGGTCGATCTCGATACCGACCTTTCGCAGGAAAGTGGCTGCACGGCGCAAGCGACCGGACAATGCCCGAGGACTGGCGGGCCAGGTCTTGGATTTGGCGACACGCTCGCCTGCTGCCTCAGAAAGGGCACCCAGAAGGTCCGAGGCGGTTCCCGTCCACTCCGTCCGCTCTGCCATCACGGCGCGCACAGCAGCGGCCACGGGGTCGGCCTCGATCACGTTCTCGACAGCTTCGTCCCGATTACCGCAATAGGCTGACCAGAAGGTTCCCGAAGGCCAAATGGCTGTTTCGCAGGCCGATGCCCAGAGGGCGAAATCCGCCATGCGTGGAAGTCGTTCCAGCCTGGTTTCGGGCAGCAATTTGAGGCCCATCACTACGGCATCAAGTAGCATGCCAAGGATTTTAGGGCGCTCCGTTTCGAAGGCTGCCCAGAGTTCTGCCTCCGGACGACGACGCTCCTCCGGGATGGCTTCCAGGGTCAGGAAAACTGCTCGGTCAGCAAGATCGGGGCGAGTGACAATGTCCTCGATGCCGTTCAGGATCACCGGGCGGGCCGCGTCGAACAGCACCTCGTCCTGGTCAGTATAAAGCTGGCGCACTGCAAATCCGCCACCGGTCGCCAATCGGCAAAGGGTGTCTGAAATCCACGACGGCAAGCCCGAAACGTTGTCGAAGGCGAGGACATGGCCGTTATTGGCGGCGATGAACAGGTCACGATCCTCACGCGGCAAGGCGCGCAAGGGGGCCGTATTGGGATCAAGCAAGGCGCGCAGGATGGCCGAAAAGGTGGATTTGGCTGATCCTTGTTCACCCGATAGCACAATCACCGGGTAAGGGCCGCGATTGCGCAACACGGCCAGCGCCCATGCGACGACGAGCACGAAATCGGTGTCCGACTGCACGTTAAGAAACGAACGCAAGGCATCGACCGATCCACCGGGCACCGGGTCCGGCAACGGCTGCATGCCGGCCGCACGACGGAAATGTACCCGCGGTTCTTCGACCACCCGCCAGCCGGTCGAGGTGATTTCGACGGCACGCCAGGCATCGTCGCCTAGGTCAAGATAGAGTTTGTCATCGATCCCGCCGACGCGAATGAACACGGGTAGTTCAGGGGCGTCGAAGTGCGCCTTCGCCTCGATCACATTGAGCGCCGAACTTAAAGCTTCTGAATTTGGTGCGCCGCCCGTGGTTTCAAAGAACTCCCGCGCCAGCCACCGCTTGAAACCTTTGACGCGAACCGGCCAGGTTTCCCGGTGCCCATCAATTTCGATATCGGCAAACGCCGTACCGTCAGCAGAGTGGAACAACTCTGCGGCCTCAGCGAGGTCGATCAGGATGTCGGCCTGGGTTGGTTCAGGGGCGGCACCGCCTCCGGATTCTTTCAAGGCCTCATCAAATCCGGTCATGCGACAACCGGCGTCCTTGAGGCTCTTGCGAAGCGTTTCGAACGCGGCCCGGTCGCTTTTCTTGAGGGCGACAATCGCCTCCATTGTTTCCGGCTCAAAGGGCGCACCGGGATCGTCAATGACCCGTTCGGCCAAACCCTCAAGAGGGTCGAGTATTTCCTCGGCATCGGCGATGGCGGCAGCCACTGGGTTTTCATTTGCGTCCACCGCAATTTCCGCAGCGGTTTCCGGGATTTCTGTATCGTCGATCTTTTCCATAGTCATTTCCGGCCCTCCCCGGTCTGGGTCGCAAGGCCCGCCAGCATGTCGTTGAAATCCTGGCCACGCGGGGGACGGGCAATACGAACGCGCCGTCCTTCCCGCTGCCAACGCAGGGCGCAGTCGCGTGCGGCAGCCTCTCCGGCATCGTCTCCATCGGCCAGGACGATCACCTCACGAGCAGTTTCGGGCAGGTTCAATGCCTTCAATCCGGAAGTCGAAAGAGCCGCCCAGGCGGGATTACCCGTCGTCTGCATGGCGGCGAGGCAGGTCTCAATACCTTCGCCGACCATCAGCAAATCAGCAGGTTCTCCAAGCCGAACAGCTCCGCCACGACAGGGACCCAGCATCATTTTCTGGGGATCGACCGGAGCCTTTCCGGAACCGTCATGGGCCAGAAATGTGCGATGAATAGCTAACGGAGCATCGTCCGGACCTCGGGAAACAAGTGCCACCATGGCTGGCCATAGGCCACCAGAGGGGTGTTTCAGTCGGCCGTGGAAACGCAGGGCCGATGTCAGGGTAAGGTGCAGGCCACGTGACTGGATATAGGTTTCCGCCAGGGTGTTCGGCATCGGGATAGAATCTTGCCAAATGCGGAGGGCGTATTCCGTCCTGCCCGCATCATTGCGGTCGGGTGGCGTATCCTTTTGTGGGTTTGCCTTATAGGTCCTCCGCTTGATCGAGTGCCGTTCGCGATGTTCCCAAAGCCCACGAGCACGCAGCGCGTCAATTACCTGGGCCTGATCGCACCCAGCATGGCAGCGCAGGAGGACCTTGCCGTCCTTCCCGGTTGAAATAGACAGGCTGGGATTGCGGTCATCATGTGCGGGGCAACGGGCAGTCCATCCGCTCCCGGCCTTGCATCCTCCAAGGGCTTTGGTGATGGTTTCAGCGGTCATGGCGCACCTCGCTTGCGTGCGCGCCGACAGCATAGTCGTTCGAGGCGTCTGCCTTGGCCCATTCGGCCAGGATGGAAAAGAAACCGCTGACGTTTTCGATAATCTGGCGGGCGTCGTCGCGGGATAGCGGGTGATCGACGCGCGGTTGCCAAGTTTCGAGGGTGCGGTCGACCAGGTCGTCATCAATTGCTTTGTTGGCTTTCACCGAAGATCTCACGGATGGCTTCTCGCCCCTCCGTGCCTCTGATCTCCGGCTTCGGACTCACACCGATAACACTGGATCGTATCGTCATTTGCATATTCGGCGTCCCCATCTCAGGGATCACCCGATGTCGCCGCATTAACGCGGCAAGTCGTCCTCCGGTATGGTGAACTTGTGAGATTTGCCCGCCTCGATCACGAGGTCGCGCTTGTTGTTCTTGCCAATAGCGCTGATGATTGCGCAGCGGAAATGTCCGTGCCGCAATCCTTCCATAACCACGTCAATCAGCCGATTGATGGCCTCGCGGGCTTGGGGGCCGTAAGCGTCGGATTTGAAGTCGTTGTGATCATGCATTGTGCAGCAGGGCCTTCATGTCTTTGATGGTGGAGGAAAATGCCAGCGGCGGCACTTTGGTTTGGTCGCCATAAAAGGAGAGCACGTCGGTTTCGCGTTCGGGCCGATCCTCGAACATGAACACCTTCCGGCGGCCTTCAGCACGTAGACCCAGCAGGGGATACCCCGAACAGCGCAGGAAGCAGGCGAGATAGAAATCGCGCGTTTCAAAGCGCCGCTGACGTCCCGGCCTTGCTCCAATCGTTTCCTGTCCAGTTGTCACTTTACATTCTCCTCAAAAAAATGGTTCAACCAGCGCCGAGAATCCGCTGGTGCGGAACCTCACGCATAAGCAAGCCGAGCTTCTCCAACCGGATGCGCATGGCGATGGGCGAGACGAGGAACTTTTCCGCTAAGGGGCGAGCGATACCGTCAAGAGCTTCCTCGACGCTCTCAGTCCAATCATGTCCCGCTATGCTGCATGAAATCCGAGGCACCTCGACGAACGGGTGTTCCACCTTAGTCTCCGGGGCAATCACCCGACGCTTTCGGTCTGGAAACATCTCATCCCAGGCCGCGAACACCAGCTTGCGCGGCATCAGCAAGCAAGAGGCATAGAAATCTGCCTGCCATTCTTCTGGAGGCTTTTGGCTGGATCGGCAGAGAAATTTGGGGTCACCATCGTTGTCGAACAATGAGGACTGTCCATAATGGCTCCGGATCAAGTGCTGGTGTAATCGCCAATGACCACCACCTTCGTGCGCAACGGTAAAACGATAGCGGCCTTCCTTCGATGGATTCTCATCGGGATCAAGGCTCTGATCGATAAAAATACTTCCGTCGCCGTAAATTGCGCCAAGGATGTCAGCATCGCCGTCCAAAGGTCGGGGAACATTGTGCCGGACGTGCATATCATCGAACTCGATGCGGAGCTTGAGGTGCTTCTCGACAATGTCTTCGATGGGAATGGGTGTCTCGATGACCACATCGCGCGCATGGGAAAACTCTGCGAGCAACGCCTCTGCATCGCGTTCTATGGCCTCTTCGGCCAAAAAGGGAACTTTCCTGGTCATCAATGTTTCATCCTCATCTGCATCAGTAGGCCGAATCGGCCGTCACTTGTTCTTCGATTTTTCTGCCTCTTGGGCCAAGCGGGCCACATCATCACTCGTCATGCCCTTGGTGGTCCGCAATAAAGCCGCCAGTTCCCGGGGGTTCTCCCGGATGATTTCGGACAGATCGGTCGAAACCTTGCCCGCCAGGGCCAGAAGCTCGTCTACATTGATCTCGAAAATTTCAGCGATCTTCCGGACCTTGTCCTCGGCCGGCGGCGGAAACTCGTCCCGTTCGACTTTGGAAAGGTAGGTCGGACTGACTCCGATCTTCTTCGCCATTTCACGCAAGCCGAACTCCCTTTCCTCTCGAACGGCGCGAATATGCGCACCAAACTTCATATTCCTCCCACTGGTCATGATAAACATCTCCGTTTCATGTTTAGGTGTCACTCTACACTCTGCGCCACCAGACTGTCAAGTATAAGCTAAACGCTTATCGAAGTAATTGGATCAGGCCGCGATTTTAAGGTGGCGAACGTCTTCCAACACCTGCTGGAAATCAGGTGACGGGGCAACGCACATGGTTCTATACGCTTCCACGAAGGGGAGCCAATTAAAGCAAGGCCCTTTCCCGAAATCGGGTTAGGGCCTTGTTCTTTAAAGCTATTAATGCATGACCAAACTTTGGTTTCATACACCTCTTTTCTCGGAGATTATTGACAAATGGCTGAAACAAGCACCCCGGCGAAATCAGAAAAAAGCGCCGAGCCGAAAGAAAACACCAGCGTTGATTCGGAGCGCCAGAAAGACGTGACTAAGGATTACCGCAATAACTGGAATAAGATTTTCGGTAATAAATAAACTTCGTGTATGAGAGCTTTTGGCTAAAGCGTAGGCGCCTTAGTTGGAAATTTATTTTTACCCTACCACCGTCCGCCTGCCGGTCATCGGTTAGAGCGAGGACCAGAGTCGATTCATCAGTTATTAATGGCCATTCCGGTAATCTTGATGAATGACCTTTAGTTATTATTTGAAAACTGTCCGAAATTTGGACACCTTGCGCGAAATTGTGCGAAAACATGAAGCGCGAGTAGCAAGCTTGGCCACGCGAGACGCATCAAGGTGATCCAGAAGCAATCGGCAGCCTCCAACAGTGGTGCTGATCAGTTACCCAAAGCATTAATCTAGCCGCACGGATGCCGATGCCGTGGGTAAATGCCATTAGTGCCGCAATAGTGCTTTGAAAGCTTAACCTCGAACAGCGGACAAAATATCAGGCAGTCGAAAAAGCCGTTTTTGACCCTTTCCCGAAGTTATCGCCCCACCCGTTCTAGGTCGTAGCCCTGTTTTCGCTCATGATTTGTCAAATGGCTTACGGCACTGATACAGGTTGCAATTTCCACAGGCGCTCCGCGTTCCCATGAGCTATAGCGTGGGCGACATCATCGGGTACTGTTGCCAATGTCTGCCGCCACACTTCGACCTGTGGTAAAAATTTATCTTCCCAGTGGAAATGGAAGACATTGTCAAAAGCGAGAACGAAGCGTTCAGGATAAGCAAGCACCAGTTCCTGCCATTTCGGGGCAAATCGATTGTCTTTGATCATGCGCGTCCACGGCAGCCTGCTAGCGTTGTACGTAACCGGATTGCTGTGTGACGTGATAAAAAACAGATTGAAATGTTTGGGAAGTAAGTGTGCAGCATCTTCAGAATCCAATTGCCCCATGTGAATCAATCCGATTGGCACATCTTGATTGGAAGATACGAACGCTTCTAATTTCTCCATGTAGCCTGACTTATCCCATCCCATCGCAGCGAATTCCACATGGGCAATGAAAGGAATCCCCTTTTCCCGAGAAGCCTCAATCATCATCGTTACACGCGGATCGTCAGGGTCCATAGCCGCCTTCCCTGCGCCAACGCCTTTCTTAGCGGCATGCCACATTATGATTTCAGCAATTGCATGGAAGTCGTGCTGCCGTAATTCGTTCTGGAACATACCGAGATAATCCCCTCGACCCTTCGTAAAGGCCTTGGTCTTGGTTTTTGCAGCTGGGATGATTCGACCCGGATGACGTGCTGCAAGTTCAAGAACATCAGAAGAGGGTTGATTGAACCGGGCCGAAAGCATCACTTTGGCAACACCCGCGTTATCGAGCATCGGCACGATTGAATTCAAATCCGTTTGTTGATCAATCTGGCTATGAACATCGACAATCGGTCCCCGCCAGACATTCTCATTGGCTGTAAGTGTTTGCGTAGTAGGGCTGACACGCACTGGTTTTCTTGATTCCTTGCCCGACGAACCGCCGAAAAACTGGATCAATTCTTCAAACGTTACGACGTCGTCACCATCGGCATCGATTTTCCCAAAGGCCCCGGGGTTTGCCTTCCATTCATCGCGAGAGATTTGTCCATCTCCGTTAGAATCCATTTTTTTAAGAATTTGTCTTGGATCTTTAGCCTTTGCATCATCGCTATCAGCAACAAGACTGACCACAGAAAACAAAACTACAAACAAGAAAAAAACAAACTTTCTCATAATAATGAACTCCTAAAACAATTCCCTATGCCCCTGATCTAATATTCTCAATATTTTTCCGGCGATAGCAGACCTTTCCAGATTTCCGAAAGTGGCTATAAGCAACAGCTCCAACGTTACCCGAAAATAATCGCCTCTCCCCACAAAGCGGACCAAAGAATAACCCCGGCTTAGGGGCCGGGGCTTGTGCTTGGTCTTGCGGGCATGGGTGAGCCCTCCGAGATAGGTATCCTCGGAAGGATTAAGGGGAAACTGCGTAGAGCCTCATCCCTCCGGTACATGACCGGCAAACAGCACTGCTGCGATCAACGCGGCGGCGATAAAGATATAGACCATCGTTTCTTCCTTCGGTTAAGCGGGAGAAGCCCCCGCGAACGGATTGCTTCTCAGGTATGTTGTTCCTCACGAGCAACCAATATTTTAGCTGATTTCCATCATTTCGCAGTGACTTAGATCATGGTGATATGCCCTTACTGCATTTCCGTCAGCACAGACAACGCCGTCAAGATCGTCACCAGGACAACGAGCCACGTCATGATAGCCTCGACTTGTTTCCACCGGGGGGACGGCGCATAAATCCGATACGCGACAAATGATTGGAGGCAATGTGCCGGTTTATTACGACATGCCACTGTACCGGCCCCCAAGCGAGGGCAACAACCTGATCATCCAAGCGACGCTTGGGTGTTCGGCCAATTATTGCACTTTCTGCTCCATGTATAAGACCAAGTCATACACGGCCAGACCACAAGAGCAGGTGTTCACTGACATTGAGGCCGCCGCCCGTGATTGGCCGGATGCTAACCGTGTGTTCTTGGCTGATGGTGACGCCCTGACCCTGCCCATGGATGACCTGCGGGCCATTCTCGACAAGTTGCATGATGCACTACCTAACTTGGCCAGAGTATCGAGTTACGCCACGCCGAAGAACTTGATCGACAAGACTGCCGACGAATTAGCTGAACTGAAACAACGAAAGCTCAATCTGGTTTATATGGGCATCGAGTCGGGTTCGACACCGGTGCTGAAGCGCGTCATCAAGGGCGCTTCGCAAAAGACCCATGCCATGGCCCTGGATAAAGCACGCGACGCGGGCCTCAAGGTGTCGGCAACATTGATCTTGGGATTGGCTGGACAGGCCGGTTGGGAACAACACATCG
>JABJHA010000048.1 GCA_018662005.1 Rhodospirillaceae bacterium
CTTCAGCACCCACCTGAAAAGTGACGACGGCATTGCCAACATCTACGACGCCAACGCCCATGCCCACCGCTTAGGCATTAACGGTGTCCCTTCCTACGTCTTCAACGAAAACATGATCATTTCCGGAGCCCAGGACCACAATGTCCTGTCCCGTATGCTCGACGCGGCGATGGCGGCGGATGAGGGTTGAATGAGTTTGTCGTTACCTACTCGTTCAAAATATTACGCAAGCGTCTTACATCTGCCAGATAAGGCAAGCGGGTCTGTGCTGCGGTGACACTATCAACGTCGAGTTCAGTAAAGATAAGTTCCTCGTTTGCGCCAGCGCGCGCCGCATCCTTGCCATCGGGCCTGACAATGCAGCTGCCGCCGAAATAATCCGATTCGTTTTCGATACCGGCGTGGTTTGCGTAAAGCAGCCAGACACCGTTTTCAAAAGATCGCGTTGGCATTAATTGTAAAGCGACGGTGCTCCATTTTTTGACAAGCGCGGTTGGCACAATGATGACTTGTGCGCCTGCCTCCGCTGCTGCCCGCACAGCTTCCGGATATTCGGCGTCATAACAGATGAGGATGCTGCAACAAAAGCCATTGAGATCGAATAAGGTAAGGCCGCCACCCTGTTTGAAATATCGTAACTCGGCCCCTGGCGGCAACAGAAGCTTACGATGATTGGCCATCAATTGCCCCTCTTGACTGATACAGGCCGCAGCGTTGTAGAGGTTTCCGTCAACCCGTTCCGGATAGCCATAGACGATAGCGGTGTGACTCGTCCGGGCAAGTTCCGCTACCTGTAGGGCGAAGGGGCCTTCCAATGGTTCCGCAAGCTCAGGTAATGAATCTCCTACATCGTAGCCCGACATGAACAATTCCGGGCAAACCACAAGATCAAGTTTTTGCTGCCGGAGGGCGGCGCTTAATTTGTTGAGCCGCTCGTCCGGTGTCAGGCCTCCGCCTTCACATTGGAAAACACCGGCGCGCATGGCCTCACCTGTCCACTATCAATATCTTACGGGGATAACTTGTGAGGTATTCACTGCCGGTTTCGGTGACGACGATAGAATCCCCGATCCGTCCGCCGAGCAACCCGTCAACGGAAATGCCGCCATCCACGGCGAACGTCATTCCGGGCTTTAAAATGGTTTTATCGCCCACCTTTAGTTCCGGCGCCTCCAGATAGGACATGCCAATTGATCGACCCGTACGATATCCCGTCTCATAGCCCCGTGCATCATAGATCTCGTTGGCTGCCTGGGCTACGGATTGGGCGCTAACGCCCGGTCGAATGGCGGCAATGGCTGCCTGTTGCGCATCAATCGCCGCCTGTTGAACCTCTGCCGCCTCGTCAGAGATGTCCTTGACAAAAAACATCCGGTCAAAGCCCAGCTTGTATAGTTTGAACTGCGCCATATTGCAGAAACAAAAATACACCGGATCACCTTTTTCCAGCAGCTTCACACTGCTGCGACGATGCACCATCGAGGTATCACGACCGGATTGCATTATTTGCAGGTTGTGGATCATGGGTGAGATAAACGCTTCCCAACCCTTCGCCGTGAGAAATCCGGCAGCCTTACGGGTGCCCGCATTGATAACAGCAAGGGCGGCTTCGTATTCCGGTGCGCCTTCTGCGAGCGCCCCTTCTGCCGCCTCCATCATCGCCCCGGCGATCTCTCCCGCCTGACGCATGACCGCAATTTCTTCAGGAGACTTAATGACTCTCATGGCGCCAATAACCGGGGATATATCCTGTAAGGGGGAAGACGGGTATTTGGCATCCAGGAAATTCCGGACAATCGGCGGCAGCAACCCTTTCTCGACGGCAATTCCGCCAGGTTGATCGCCCACGACCTTGGCCAAAACATTTTCCCATCGGTTGGCCCCGGAATCCTCCCAGGTGCGAATATCATCGACCCATGTCATGGCAGACACCATTTCGCTTTCCATAAGCGGCGTCAGCACCGTCGGTGTGCCTTCGGTGCGCACGATCAGAAAGGTCGGCCGGCCAAATTCAACACTGAGGTATCCCCAGAAACCAGCCAAATAGGCGATTGATGATTCGTCAGTCAGTAGCGCCAGGGATATTCCATCGTCTTTCATCCTGCGTTGGAATTCGGCTGTTCTTTTCCTGGCTTGCTCCAGCATTGTCGCGATCTTTCAAAAAGAATAAGAATAAAAAATGGAGTTCCTCCATCCCGTGCCGGGACAAATGGAACCCCTAGTTTCTAGGATTTACTCTTAAGGAAGTAAACCAGGGTTATTTCTTCACCCGCACTGTCAGCAGCTTGATGATGTCCTTGTACAGGAACCTGCTTTCAACCAGATCAAGCCCTGCCGCGTCCAGGTATTGTTCGGTGTTGCGGTCGAATTCTGCGCCGTAGGCAAAACGCACCCAGGGGGCCCACAGTTTCATGATAAAGGCCCGCCACGGGTTTTCTGAAATGGCGTATTCAAGAATGTGGATGGTGCCATCCGGACGGCAGACCCGGCGCAGTTGTTCCAGCGCCGCCTGCTGGTGTTCGTTATCGAGCACGCAAAAAAGGAATGTCGAGACGATGGAGTCGAAGCTGGCCTCAGGGAATTCCAGTTCCAGGACATTCATCTCAAAAAGCTCAACCGCGGTCCCGAGCCTGGATTTGCGGCTGCGGGCGCGACCCAGCATTGAAGGGCTTAAGTCGATGCCGGTGACCGTACAGTCTTCTGGGTAGTAAAGAAAATTACGCCCGGTTCCGACTCCGGCGTCAAGCAAGTCGCCGCTCAGTCCATCAAACATTTCCATGCGAATCGGCCTGTAGCGAACATGCTCAAAAGGCAGGTCAAGAATGTCATAGAGCCTTGCAATGCGGTCATAGACTTTCTGTTTGCTCATGACATTTCAGCTTCCGCCACCTTGGCGATGTCGCGCATCAGCAGGCGGACACCGGCGAGGCGGTCTTTCGGACTTTCCCAGGCGCGCATGAAGACCAGTGTGTGATCGGGCCGCAGTTTAGCGGTGCCGACCTGATCATTGATAAAAGCGACAAGCCCGCCCGGATTGGCGAATTCATTATTACGGAATGATATGAGCGCCCCCTTTGGCCCGGCGTCGACTTTATCGACCCCTGCCCGCTTGCTCAATTGTTTGACGGCGACGATGTCGAGCAGGTTTTCGACCTCGCCCGGAAGCGAGCCGAACCGGTCAATCAATTCGGCGGCGAAGGCTTCGATTTCATCTGCTTTGACCAACCTTGAGAGACGCCGGTAAAGCTCCATGCGGACGTTCAGGTCAGCGACATAACTTTCAGGTATCAACACCGGCGATCCAATGCCGATCTGCGGGCTCCATTCGTCATCAGTACCAACGCCGCCATCAAGCCCGCGAGCTGCGGCCACGGCCTCCTCTAACATCTGCTGGTAAAGCTCGATGCCGACTTCACGGATATGACCGGACTGTTCATCGCCGAGCAAATTTCCGGCACCGCGAATATCCAGATCATGACTGGCCAGCGAGAACCCCGCCCCAAGGTTATCCAGGGTTTGCATGACTTCCAGGCGTTTTTCCGCCGCCACTGTCAGTTTTTTACGCTCCGGCAATGTCAGGTAGGCATAGGCACGGATTTTCGAGCGCCCGACCCGGCCACGCAACTGGTAAAGCTGGGCCAGACCGAACATATCGGCACGGTTAATAATCATGGTGTTGACGTGCGGCATGTCGATGCCCGACTCGATGATATTGGTGGACAGCAGAACATCATACTTGCCGTCATAAAACGCGCTGATGGCGTCTTCCAGATCATTCGGCGTCATCTGTCCGTGGGCGATGATGAGCTTGACCTCAGGCACCAGTTCCTTGAGCCGCTTGGCGAGCGGTCCAAGATCGGCAACCCGCGGACAGACATAGAAAGTCTGGCCACCACGGAAGCGCTCACGAAGGATCGCCTCGCGCACAACAACGGGATCAAAGGGCAGAACAAAGGTGCGGACAGCCAACCGGTCAACCGGCGGAGTGGCGATGATGCTCATCTCCTTGACCCCGGTCAGGGCCAGTTGCAGGGTGCGCGGGATTGGCGTCGCCGTCAGTGTCAGGACGTGGACGTCGGCTTTCAGTTTTTTCAATTGTTCCTTATGGGTAACGCCGAAATGCTGTTCTTCATCGACGATCAACAGCCCCAAGTCCCTGAACCCTACATCCTGGGCCAGCAGCGCGTGGGTGCCGATGACAATATCGACGCGTCCCGTCTTCATGCCTTCCTTGGCGTCCTTGATCTTGCTCTGGTTGACCAATCGGGAGATTTGTTCAACGTGGACAGGGAAATCCTTGAAACGTTCCTGAAAGTTCTGGAAATGCTGTCGACACAGCAAAGTCGTCGGCACAACCACTGCGACCTGCTTGCCACTCATGGCGGTGACGAAAGCGGCGCGCAGGGCGACTTCTGTTTTGCCGAAACCGACATCGCCGCAAATCAGCCTGTCGGCTGAACGCCCACCCGATAAGTCTTCAAGAACATCCTCGATCGCGCCGCGCTGATCATCGGTTTCATCGTAAGGAAAACGGGCGGCAAACTCATCGTATGACCCCTCCTCTGCATTGATACGGGCGGCGGGTTGCAGGGTGCGGGCGGCCGCGACTTTAATCAGTTCTTCAGCCATACCCTTGATGCGTTCCTTCATCCGCGCCTTACGGGCCTGCCAACCGGCACCGCCGAGCCTGTCGAGATGACCCCCGGCTTGCTCTGAGCCATAACGGGAAATCAGTTCTATATTTTCCACCGGCAGGAACAACTTGTCGCCGCCCTCATAGAGCAGCCGCAGGCAATCATGGGGCGCGCCCGATACATCAATGGCCTCAAGCCCGTCATACTGGGCAATGCCGTGTTCGATGTGGACGACCAGATCACCGGCGTGCAGGCTGGAAGCTTCGGCGATAAAGTTTTCCGGCCTGATCTTGCGTTTAGCGGCGTGGCTTAACCGGTCACCGAGAATATCCTGCTCACCGATAAGACACAGATCATCGGTAACGAAACCACGCTCGATGCCAAGTACACCAAGAGCCACCGCCTTTGCACTCAAGGCCTGGGCCTGATCCCAGTCATCGACCCGGGCGAGGCCGTTGATACCGTGTTCACGCATCACCGTTTCAAGGCGTTCCAGTGAGCCGCGCGTATAGCCGGCAAGCAGAACCCGGCGTCCCTGCTTTTGCTGTTCGCCCAGATGGTCGGCCAGAACATCAAAAACATTAAGCTCCTGGCTTAAGCGGGCATCGGCAAAATCCCGGCCTTGCTTGCAATTCATATGGACCCTCTGGCCGCTCTCGCCTTCAGGAGCGACAAAGGGCGACAGGTGACCGACCGGATGGCCTGTAAGTTGCTGATCCCAGCTATCAACATCAAGGAACAGCGTATCGGGTGGTATGGGCAGGTAAGGAACTCCGTCGCCGGATTTGCCATCGGCGATGGTTCGGCGGGCAATGAAGTATTCGCCGATCAGGTCAAGGCGGGCGTCAAGCGCCTGCTGCCATTGATGATCAAGCAACACCGGAGCACCGGGCGCGTAATCCAGCAGGGTTTCCATCTTTTCGTAAAATAACGGCAGCCAGTGTTCCATGCCGATATGGCGGTGACCGGCGGAAACCGCCTCATACAGGGGATCATCACTGCCGGCGCTGCCGAAAAGCGCCCGATATCCTGAACGGAAGCGCGATTGCGCCGCCTCGCTTAACGGAACCTCGCTGATGGGCCTGATAACAAACTGCTGTTGTTTGCCGGTGGTGCGTTGGTCGATGGGGTCAAAGGTGCGAATGCTGTCGAGTTCGTCACCAAAGAAATCAAGCCGCAGGGCATGTTCAACACCTGAAGGATAAACATCGACAATGCCGCCGCGAATGGCGAATTCACCTGCCTCCATAACCGTTTCTGCACGTCCGTAACCGTTGGCGACAAGGAAAGCGACCAAGGCATCAGGTTCAAGACGGTCACCGGCGCTGGCGCTCAACGTCGCCCCGGCGAAGGCCTGGCGCGGCACAACCCGTTGCAAAAGGGCCGAAACCGTGGTCAGCAAGGCGCGCGGACCGGTTGCCGGTTCCAGCAGCCGGGTCAGGGTATCAATACGCTGACCGACGAGGGCGCTGTTGGGCGAGGCTCTATCATACGGCAGGCAATCCCAGGCCGGAAATTCCAGTCGTTCAACGTGTGGAGCGAAGAAGCCCAGGGCCTCGTTCATACTGGCCAGATGGATGTCATCACGGGCGACGAAAACACCCGTATTCACTCCCTTGCCAATGACGTTGGCAAGAATCAGGGCGTCATAGCCGCCGGGCGCTCCAGAAACGTCAACGACGCCGGGTGCTGAGAGAATTTTTTGAATCTTTTGCAACCACTTACGCCGTTTTGTTGAATCTTTGAATCAAGGTCATCAGGTCGGTATTAAAAGCATCAGGCAGCGGAGTTTTGCCAATAATCCAGTTCATCACATCAATGTCGCTCTGCTGCATCAAGGTATCCAGATCATCGAGTTGCCGGTCACTGAGTTCGGCAATATAGCGATCGGCAAAATGACCCAGCAGGATGTCATTTTCCTTCATGCCACAGTGATGACTGCGGAACAGTAATTGTTTGCGTCGGTTGTCCAATTTCGGCTCCAACAAAATGTTGGGTAGGGTATAGTCGTTTCAAACTTGGATGTCACTAATACCAAATTGTACTAATAATGACCCATAGAGATCACTTATGCAGCCCGTCGGGTAGGAGAAAAGCCGCAGTCGATGTGGTGCATCGTCAAGGTTTTCCGACGCCCTCCGACGGGCTGCATAAGTGACCGGAACGGCGGCTTCGCAAGGCTTTTGGACGGCGTCGCGCACGTCTTGCGATACACCGCATCGCCGCGCCGCACGCTCCTAGCCAAAAGTCTTGTGAAACCGTCTCTATGAGTCATTATTAGTACAACTTGGTATTATGCGCCCTGAAATTCTTTATCCTCCGTTCGAGCCGGTGACCAGTCTTAAGGGGATTGGTCCGCGTATCGCAACGTCGCTTGAAACCTTAAGCGGACCGCGCATTGTCGACCTTTACTGGCATTTGCCAAGCAGCCTTATTGATCGCCGCTACGCGCCCACGGTTGCTGATGCCATCACAGGAAGGGTCGCCACCCTTACCGTCACCATCGATAAACACATAAAACCCGCCAACAAGCGGCTCCCCTACAAGATTATCACGTCGGATGATACGGGAACTCTGGTGCTGGTTTTCTTCCATGCCCACGACGATTACTTGAACAAAACCCTGCCTGAAGGCGAAACCCGCGTGGTTAGTGGTACGTTGGAGCGTTTCGGCAAGGAATTACAAATGACCCACCCGGACCGCATAGGCACCATAGCCGAAATCGATAAATTGAAATCTGTCGAACCGGTTTACCCGTTGACGGCCGGGGTGTCCCTTAAAGTTTTCGGCAAGGCCATGGCCGGTGCGTTGGAACGGCTGCCGGAACTTGAAGAGTGGCAGGATCCTGCGTTTTTAAGCAAAAATAACTGGCAGCCATGGAACCAATGCCTGATCGAAGCGCACAGCCCGCAAAGTGAGGACGATCTCGACCCCGCATCCCCGGCCCGCAAGCGTCTTGCCTATGACGAGTTGCTGGCCAACCAGCTGGCCCTGTCGCTGATGCGCCTTCACATGCACAAAACGGCGGGACGCGGTATTCATGGCGATGACAGCCTGCAGGACAAGGTTCTGGCCGCCCTGCCCTTCAGCCTGACCCCGTCACAGAAATTCTCGCTGGCTGAAATCAGCGACGATATGGGATCAGACACCCGCATGTTACGGCTGCTGCAAGGCGATGTCGGCAGCGGCAAGACGATTGTCGCCCTGCTTGCCATGCTGGCGGCCGTCGAGGCGGGAACACAAGCCGTTTTGATGGCTCCGACGGAAATTCTGGCGCGTCAGCATCTGGCGACCATTGAACCGCTTGCCGACGCCGCAGGAATTCATGTCAAGCTATTGACGGGACGCGAAAAGGGTAAAAACCGCAAAGCCATACTGGAGGGACTGGAAAGTGGGCAAACCCATATGGCCATTGGCACCCACGCGCTGTTTCAGGACGATGTCGCCTTCGCTGATATGGGGCTGGCGATTATCGACGAGCAACACCGCTTTGGCGTCCATCAACGCCTGACCCTGGCCGCCAAGGGTCAGGCCGTCAACGTGCTGGTGATGACGGCGACACCGATCCCCAGGACCTTGATGTTGACCGCTTACGGCGACATGGATGTGTCGCAGTTACACGAAAAGCCCGCCGGGCGGCTGCCTGTAAAAACAACAACTGTTTCCTTAAACCGGCTGGACGACGTCGTCGGCGCGGTCAAACGACGAGTGGTTGAAGGGGGACGCGCCTATTGGGTCTGCCCGCTTGTCGAGGAATCAGATGTCCTGGACGTTGCCGCTGCCGAAGATCGCCACAGGGCCCTGGAGCAGGTGTTCGGGGACAAGGTCGGCCTTGTCCACGGGCGCATGAAAGGGCCTGAAAAAGACAAAGCTATGGCCACCTTCGCAGCAGGTGAGATCAGCGTTTTGGTGGCCACGACGGTGATCGAAGTGGGCGTCGATGTTCCCGAAGCAACGGTTATGGTTATTGAACATGCCGAGCGTTTTGGGCTGGCCCAGTTACACCAGTTGCGGGGCCGTATCGGTCGCGGTGCGGAAAGCTCAAATTGCTTACTGGTCTTTCAGGAGCCGCTGACAAAAACCGCCCATGACCGTCTGGAAATCATGAATGAAACCGATGATGGCTTTGTTATCGCCGAAAAAGACCTTGAACTACGCGGCGCCGGGGAATTGTTGGGGACCCGCCAAAGCGGTCTGCCCGACTTCCGCCTCGCCGACCTTGCCGCCCATGCAGACCTGCTGGCGACGGCCAGAGACGACGCCAAGCTAATCCTCAACAAGGACCCGGACCTGGAAAGCCCGCGCGGCAAGGCCCTCAGAACCCTGCTCTACCTGTTCGAGCGCGACGCCGCCGTGCGTTATCTACGGTCGGGCTAAGGTACCGGCACAGCCATACTGTCGATAACCGTTTCCATAACGACAAAGGTGCTGGTTTGCTGGACGTGCGGTAGTTTGGCGATGCCTTCGCCGAGGACATGACGATACGATCCAATATTGTCGGTGCGCACCTTCAACAGATAATCGAAGCCACCGGCGATCATGTGACAGGCCTGTATGGCCGGAAGTTTAGCGACCGCGGCGTTAAATTCATCAAGCGCCTGACTGGTGGTATCCTCGAGCGTCACCTGAACGAACGAGACATGACCGGCGTCCAGTTTTTCGGGATCGAGCCGGGCATGGTAGCCGCATATAACACCACCGGCTTCAAGACGGCGCACCCGCTCAAGACAGGGCGTCTTGCTTAAACCGACGCGTTGGGAAAGTTCGGTCATGGTGATCCGCGCATCGTCCTGCAGGGTTTGCAGGATTTTTCTGTCAATCTTGTCCATTTTACTGCCCGTTCGCTTGTTAACTGGTCTTTATGCAACTTATTTGCTGATTATATAGACGATATGATCATATTTGCCGATAAAAAAAGTCACACAATCTTCGCGTTTTGAGTCACTCTGAGAATATTCAAAAAGACCCTTTATGACGGAAGAACCCACATGTCGGATGTCCACCTGAAACTGCGCGCCGCCACTTGTGCCGCCTATATTTGTGACGAGGCAGAAGCCGTTGAGCATTTAACCAAGGTTATGAATCTCAACTCTGCAGCGCGCCAGCGCATTGAGCAGGCGGCGGTCATTTTTGTCGACAAATTACGCCATGACAAGCAGCCCGGCATGATGGAAACATTCCTGGCAGAATACGGGCTAAGCACCGACGAGGGCGTCGCCCTGATGTGTCTTGCCGAAGCGCTGCTGCGGGTGCCTGACAATTTGACCATGGACGCCCTGATTCAGGACAAAATCGCCCCTGCGGATTGGGGCAAACATCTGGGCCAATCCGGATCACCCCTGGTCAATGCTTCTACCTGGGCATTGATGCTGACGGGTAAAGTGATTGCGCCTGAGGATACCGAGCAACTTGATATTGCCGGAACCGTGCGGGCCATGATTAAGCGCATTGGCGATCCTGTTGTCCGCAACGCCGTCGGCCAGTCCATGCGGGTACTGGGGCATCAATTTGTTTTGGGCCGCGATATAGGCGAAGCGGTTAAACGTTCAAGCGACAATGAAGCCAAGGGCTACACCCATTCTTACGACATGCTGGGCGAAGCCGCCCACTCTGCCGCTGACGCACGACGCTATTTCCTCAGTTATTCCAGTGCCATCACTGCACTGGCTGAACACTGTACACATGCAGACACCCATCTCAATCCCGGAATTTCGGTCAAGCTGTCGGCCCTTCATCCACGTTATGAATTCAGCCAGCGTGAGCGCACCGTCGAAGAGCTTGTGGCCCGCACGACAAGCCTCGCCCTGCTCGCCAAAAACGCCAACATGGGCTTCAACATTGATGCCGAAGAGGCAGACCGGCTGGACTTGTCGCTGGAAATTATCGAAGGCGTGCTCGGCAATCCGGATTTGAAAGAATGGGATGGCTTTGGTGTCGTCGTCCAATCCTATATGCCGCGCGCCCTTTCCGTCATCGACTGGCTCGCCGATTTGGCAACGCGTTTTGACAGACGGATCATGGTGCGGTTGGTCAAGGGGGCTTACTGGGACAGCGAAATCAAGATCGCACAGGAACAAGGGCTTTCCGGGTATCCCGTCTTTACCCGCAAGGTCTCGACAGATATTTCATACATGGGCTGCACCCGTCGCCTGTTTGAGCATTCGGATCGTATCTATCCGCAATTCGCCACCCACAACGCCCATACGGTTGCGGCGGTTCTGGAAATGGCCGGTGATGTTCAGGATTTTGAATTTCAGCGACTCCACGGCATGGGTGAAAGCCTGTTTGACATGCTCAGACAGGAACACGGGCGGCGCTGCCGGATTTATGCCCCCGTCGGGGTGCACGAAGATCTGCTGGCCTATCTGGTTCGCAGGCTTTTGGAAAACGGCGCCAACTCGTCATTCGTCAATCAGGTTCTTGATGAAAGTGTTGCCTCGGGCGATCTGGTCAGTGATCCGGTCGGGCAAGCCGAAAAGCTGGACAGCATTGCCAACACGCATATCCCCTTACCCGCCGACATGTTTGGCGAGGGCCGCAAAAATTCCCACGGCTGGAATTTGGCGGACCCGCTGGAATTAACGGCACTGCAAAAGGATCGCGACACCTTCAAACAACAAACCTGGAGCGCGGAACCACTGATCGGTGGCGTGGCCCATTCAGGAGACGCCCAACCGGTCCTCAACCCTGCCAATCCGGATGATGTGGTCGGTCAAGTCACCCAAGCCTCGCCTGCCCATATCGAAGATGCTTTGGCAAAGGCCACAATCGGCATTGAGCTCTGGCGTTCATCGAAAGTTGAAGACCGCGCCGCCTGCCTTTTACGCATTGCTGATCTTTATGAGGATAATTCCGTCGAACTGATGGCCCTTGCCGCCCGCGAAGCCGGCAAGACACTAAACGATTGCGTCGGCGAACTGCGCGAAGCCGTCGACTTTTGCCGGTACTACGCCGCCGAAACCAAAATGGCCGACCAGCAACGCCAGGGGCGCGGAGTCTTCTTGTGCATTTCGCCATGGAATTTCCCGCTGGCAATTTTCACCGGCCAGATCGTCGCCGCCCTGGTCAGCGGCAATGCGGTGATCGCCAAACCGGCCGAACAAACCCCCTTGATCGCCACCCGCGCCATCCAGTTGATGCATCAGGCCGGTATTCCCGGTGATGTTCTACACCTTCTGCCTGGTGACGGACCTAGCGTCGGTGGGGTACTGGCCGCCGATCCGCGCATCAGTGGAGTCTGTTTTACCGGCTCCACCGATACCGCCCGCATTATCAACGCGACCATGGCCAGCAAGGGTAACCCAAAGGCGCCGCTGATTGCCGAAACCGGCGGCCTGAACGCCATGATCGTCGATTCCAGCGCCCTGCCAGAACAGGCCGTGCGCGACATCGTCACCGCCGCCTTCCAAAGTGCCGGGCAACGCTGTTCGGCACTTAGGGTATTGTTCGTCCAATCAGACATTGCCGAAGGTCTTTTGAGCCTGTTGGAGGGTGCCATGGATGAGCTTTGCATTGGCGATCCATGGGATTTGAAAACCGATGTCGGGCCGGTCATAGACGAGGAAGCCCGGGATGTCATTGAAGCCCATTGCCAAAAGATGGAAATGCAGGGTCGCCTGATCCGAAAAATTAAACACCCTGAAAGTGCCGGGTTTTTTGTCAATCCTTCCGCTTACCTGATAGACAGCATCGCGGATTTGGAGCATGAGATTTTTGGCCCGGTGCTTCATGTCGTCACCTTCGAGGCCGAGGGCATCGACGATCTGGTAGAGTCCATTAACGCCCGGGGTTACGGCCTGACCATGGGCATTCATACCCGGGTCGACAAACGGGTGCAGGACATTTGCGACAAGGCCAGGGTTGGCAATATCTACGTCAACCGCAACCAGATCGGCGCGGTCGTTGGCGTTCAACCTTTCGGCGGTGAAGGCCTATCGGGAACCGGGCCCAAGGCCGGTGGCCCCCATTATCTGACCCGCTTCAGCAAAGTGGCGGACCGGCGTGTTGAAGATGATGGAGCCCTTCCATCATCTTCAAATGAATGCGGCGAACTCTCAAGGATCGCGCCAGTGGCTCTTTCAGCACAAAGACATTGGGATCAGGTGGCTGACCGTGCGGCCATAATCAAAACCGCTGCAGAGGCCTGCTCCGTCCCGGTTCGCGACGCTATTCTTGAAATCTTATCAGGCGTTTCAGAATTTTCCGCCCATGCCATCGACCTTCCGGGACCGACCGGGGAAAGCAACCGCCTGACCCTGCATGGGCGGGGAGTCTTTGTTTGCCTTGGTGGCGTCACGCAAGCTGCACTGGCCTTGTTACTGGGGAACGCCGCCATCGTTCCTAAAGATGTTGAAGCGGAACTGTTTTGTGCATTCTTGCCTGCTGGCCTGTTTGGGATCGTGGATGACATAACACTTAAGGACATCGAAATCGCGCCAGATCTGGCCGGTGTTGTCTTTGCGGGAAATGCTGAAAATCTGCGCGCAATCAGAAGCGCCCTGGCTGCGCGATCCGGAGCCATTCTGCCGCTGATTGATGATCTGTCGGACTGGCGTCAGATGTTGATCGAGCGCGCCCTGTGTATCGACACCACAGCATCAGGCGGTAATGCCGCCCTGCTGGCATCGGCAGGACTTGCTGACTAGGATTTGTCCTTCGTCACCAGTACCGGTGTACGCTGGGCTTCGCGCAGCACGTCCATGTCTTCATACGTTGCAGCCGAGACAACTGGCTTGGACTGCTCCTCCAAAGGACGGTGATCTGGCGGGGTGACGATGCCACCGGAAATGACCATCTTAATCGCTTCTTCAACGCTCATGGACAGCGGCACCAATTCTTTCTTGGGTACGAACAACAGAAATCCCGACGTCGGGTTAGGCGTCGTTGGCAGGAAAATGTTGATGCATTCTTCTTCGGTCAGGTTTTGCACTTCACCTTTGGTGCGCCCGGTAATGAAAGCGACAGCCCACATACCGCGCCTTGGATATTCAACCAGAACGGCCTCGCGAAACGCATTGGATTGTTGGGCCAGAACCGTTTCCAGAATCTGTTTGATAGCGCTGTAAAAACCACGGATCACAGGCATCCGGTTGAGCAACCGCTCGCTGGTGCGCAGGTACAAACGCCCGACAAAGCCCGCCGTCAGTGCGCCAATCAAGGTCAGAACGATAAAGACAATAACCAGCCCCAGCCCCGGGGTGCCAAACGGCAGATAATTTTCAGGGTTATATTTTAACGGTATCAGCGGCGTCACTTTGCTGTCGACAAAGTTGATAAACAACCAGGCCAGATAGAATGTGATCGAGATCGGCGCCGTAATCAGGACACCGGCCAGAAAATAGGCACGCAAACGTGCCGCAAAGCCAATTTTGTTGGGCTTTACCGGTGCCTCTTCGGCTGGCGGAACATCCTTATTGTCGCTTGGTTCATTCATCGCGACACCATCCACGAAAGGCCGGAGGAAAGCAACTCACTGTTTAAAAAACTCGAGTAATGCACGCACCGTGTCCCCAGGATTTTCTTCAGCCAGAAAGTGACCGCAATTGATCGCTTCACCACGAGCATCCCGGGCCCGTTCATGCCAGGTTTCCAGAACATCGTAACTTTTGTCCATGAGGCCATTTTTACCCCACAGAACCAGTAACGGGCATCCCACTGGATTGTCCATATCAGCCTCGTCGTGGACCATGTCGATGCTTGCCGCCGCCCTGTAGTCCTCGCACGAAGCGTGAATGGTTTCAGGCATCGAGTAACAGCGGATGTATTCGGCCATCGCCTCATCTGTGAAGCCATCCGTAGAGGCGCTCCAGTGACCTAGTTTTTGACGTATATAGAATTCCGGATCATTGCCGATCAACCGTTCGGGCAGGCCGCCCGGCTGGATCAGAAAAAACCAGTGATAGTAACCACTGGCAACCATTTGATTGACGGTGGTGAAAATTTTATGGGTCGGGACGATATCTAGGACTGATGCCTTTAACACTTTCTCTGGATAATCCAGGGCCATGCGGTGGGTCACCCGTCCGCCGCGGTCATGACCGGCAACGAAGAATTTTTCAAATCCCAGGTTTTCCATAACCTGAACCTGATCATCCGCCATTGCCCGTTTTGAATAGCCCTCGTGATCGTCACCGCCGGGTGGCTTTGAACTGTCGCCATAGCCACGCAGGTCGGTTATGACGACGCTGAAATCTTCGGCCAGCCTGCCTGCAATCTTGTGCCACATGACGTGGGTCTGCGGATAACCGTGCAGAAGCAGTAAAGGCGGCCCGCTACCGCCTTTCAGCAAATTAATTTCGGCGCCATCGGTGTTGATGCGGGCGCGCTCAAAACCCTCAAACATCGGGTTTCATCCTTCCTGAATGAATAAAACAGATTTACCCGTCGCCCTCGGTTGGGGCTTCCGGTTTTACGGCTTCGGCCTTGTCTTTGGACATGCGCCTTACATGATCGGCGAGAATATTGAGCAAGCCGCGAAGGAATGGATCCGCCTTTTTCATTTTTGCTTCAAACATCTGGCGACTGATGACGATGGCAGCACCACCTTGCGAGGCCCGCGCTGTGGCCATGCGATTGCTGTTATCAAGCAGGGCCATCTCGCCGATGATACCGCCCTGACCGACCGTGGCCAGGATGAGTTCGTTTTCTTCCCCGGCATTTTTTACAATCTGGACCTCACCCGATTGCAGGACAAAGGCAAGGTTACCATCATCGCCTTCCTTGAAAATTTTTTCGCCGTCCTGAAAGACTTTCCGCTCGAGAACTCTGTCTGACATTCTTGCCCTCCCCGATTTTTCTTTTCAAATGCTTTTCCATCATACCTTTAAATGCAAGATAAAGGGACCCTAATTCCCGGGAATAATTTGCCACGACTGAAGGACATGCCCGGCAATCGCGCCATAGCGCTGATAACGGTCTTCGGGTGCGGCGTAGGACCAGACGTGGACGATACCATTATCTGGACGCGCCAACACCACGCTCCATTGTTTATATTGTTGGCCGAGGTGTTCGTATTCAACGGTAAACTGAAGACCATTCAGGGTTAATCCGCCTTTTGCATACCCGTAAGCGCCCTGACCTGGAAAGCGAACGCTGGCATCAGCTTGCTTAAGCTGGCGTTTTAAATCGGCGACAACACGCTGGGTCGCCTGGGTTATGTTGGCAACACCGGATGGCGGTTCAACGTTTTGAACAGTGATGGTGGCGAAAAACGCGGGCGAACCCTTTTGACCGCTGATAATGACGTAAGGACCGCTACCCTGCTCAACCCTCCATGAAAACGGATAGTCGATGGTAAAACCAAGTCCGCTATCTTTCAGATGCTGAACCTTGCCAGCCATCATCTCAACAAGTCCGTCTCCGCTCTCTGCCGATACGTTGCCGTCCATTCCGCCATGGGCTGGGCGAAAACTTTGCAACACCCAGTTAAAATCACTAATCAGTCTGTTAAATTCCTGGGGAGGCGCGATAAAAATAAAGGCGTAATCAAATTTGCTGTCTCGGGTGATGATAACGCGAACCCTTGAACCCGCCCCTTCATACAACGCCTCAAATGCCGGCAGCCCCGCCAGTTTGGTTGGTTGTCCACCCAGTTTGTGAGTCCAGGGACGGCCGTTTCCAAGGTAGCGCTGCTCCAGCCTGGACATCAAATCGGGAAGCGGCGTACCGGTTTTGGCATCGCTCGTTTGCACCGTGATCATGTAACCTTTTCGCGACTTCATGGCGATGCCGCTGACTTCGTCACGATGTTCGACAATGGCGCCCGGCGGAATGGCAATCAGATAACCCTGTTTGGGATGGCGAAACATCATCGCGCTGGGTTGTTCGCCGACAGCAGGAGCCTGGATTTGACCTTCAGGCGCTTGCGGTTGTGCCGTTTGCTGGGCAACCCCCTGCCCGACCCACGTCAGGCCCCAGACCAAAACCAGCACAACAAAACGAAACATCGGTTTTTCCTTGATCTAACACGAAGACTGACAAACAGTCCCATCATGGTTACTATTTCAACAGGAGTATACTTCGCGACTTATTAATGAAAGCAATACACGCATGCCTACAATTGTCCTCGTTTCCATTATTTGTCCTGACCGTATTGGTCTTGTTTCAGCTATTTCCGGCCTTCTTTACGATCAGGGCGTCAACCTTGACGACACGACCTTCGCCGTTCTTGGCGGTGGTGCCGAATTCACGGCTGTCTGCGAATTACCCGAAAGCCTTGAGCTTGACGAACTGAAAAAAGAATTATCGGGTCTGGAAGAATTACACGACGCAGAAATAACCGTTACCAACTTCGCCCTTTCGCCCATTCACGCTGAAACGGCTCACATTACCCACCGCATTGTCATGCAAGGCGGCGACCGGCCCGGACTGATTGCCCGACTTTGTGAAGTTTTCGGTCAGTTTAACGCCAACATCGTTCGCCTGAATTCCGATAAAATGCCCGGCCCCGGCAACGACCAATATGAAATTCGCATCGCGGTATGGATACCAGAGGAGAGTGTTAAATCCTGTCTCGCCATCGTCGCCAATACGGCCGGGGAACTGCGTATGAAATGCCGCTGGCATGAAGTGGACGACAGGCCTGTCTAAATAGTTTTTTAAACATTTCCGATACATATTAGAGTCATCGATTCTATAATTTTGCTATTCTCGGATTCTCTTATCGTTTGGGCGTTAAATTGGCAAAATCTAAAAGCGAGCTACGAAGTCTGTCGGGCCAGCAAAAAGCGGCTGTTTTCATGCTCGCGCTCGGCCAGGAACACTCGGCACACATTTTCGAGCTGATGGACGACGAAGAAATTCGTGACATGTCGCAAACCATGGCGACCCTTGGCAACATCAGTTCATCCGTCATCGAGCAGCTTTTTGTTGAATTTGCCGACCAGCTTTCCGGCGGTGGCGGTGGCGCTGTCGTCGGCTCCTATGATTCTGCCGAACGCCTGC
>JABJHA010000049.1 GCA_018662005.1 Rhodospirillaceae bacterium
CGGGTCAACAGCTTCATTTCGGAAGGGGCGCAGAAGCTGGGAATTTTGGCGGCAACCACCTTGTTGAGAGACAGTTGTCGATAGAATAATGGCGGAGAGGCAGGGATTCGAACCCTGGGTACTGTTACCAGCACAACGGTTTTCGAGACCGCCCCGTTCGACCACTCCGGCACCTCTCCGCTATTGATATTGCTGGATTTTTTGAGCCCGCAACAAAATCTGCCACCGGCATTGCCACCGGCGCTGGTCAAGTGGCGCTTTTTAACGCGCTTCGGAGCCGGTTGTCCACCCTTTCCGCCGCTTCTGTTTGACGATGATGACGGCCCAAAACAAGACGAGACCGATAAAGATTGATGCGTTTTTTATTTTCAACCGGAAAGCCCCGCAGGTATCTGACGGGGCTTTCAATGAGTGGCGTTCTTGACGCCGCCCGATGATGATGATCGGGCTTTTGGGTTGTCGCTTGATATGTCTTCTTTAAATTTTGGTGGCCTCAGTTTTTTAACCTCCGTGCCTTGTTTATCTTGGGTCCAAGTGTAACCCTATGGCAGACTCACACCTTGACATTGATCATGGCTCATATGATCAATTGGTGTGAATATTACGGGATCAGATTTAACCCTAACATGATATATCGTTATGCAGACCCTGTGGCCCGCCATTGAACGTATTATCGTGGCCGAGCAGCTGCGCCGGTTTTCCGATATCTCGCGGGCAAAAAACCAAATTGAAAAAGAAGATGCCTCGTTAAGACAACGCATCTATCTGGAACAGGAAAAAAGAAAATTTATCAAATCTGAATATCTGGAAAAGGATTTTGATAATCTGGAATTGCAAATTCTGGAAGCCGCCAGACAGGGAAAATACGAGGTTGAAGTGATGAAATTTCACGCATCCTTTTGCACTGACGGCGGCAGGGCTATCAATAATAGCGACAAAGACTGGACTGCCACATTGCAAGGAAAGGCGAGGAGTTTTTATGTAATCTGGAAGCATCACGGTCAGCCAAACGGTTACCGCCTGAAAGCAAAAATTTCCAGTTTTCCCGGCGGCCTTCCCGGTGACATAAGTCTTTCTATTGATTGGTCCTAGAGCTCGCTCTACAAATATTGAAGCCATCGGTCTGAACAAGGCGCATATGAAAACCGTGCCGGTGCTGATACTGGCCGTTTTGGCCGGGGCTTTCCTTTTGCCTTGGCCCGAATGGTTTCATCGGCAATTTGATACCGGTAATGCTGGGAAACATTGTCGGCGGCGGCGTCTTTGTCGCCCTTTGTTATTATTTTGTTTATCCGCACGACAAGAAGTCATCACCAGGATTTACTTTGATCGTGCCGAGCCCCGTTTGGCAGCGGAAAAGTTTCCGGCCCCGGCGCTGACGCTTGGGCCCTTTATGGAAAGAGCACCCGGATCAAATTTACCCGGCCGGAATTTTTGCGTCTCTTGATCGGCATTATCGACACGCTTTCTGGTTTTCTGGGCCGCTTTCGCCTTTGCCCGCTGGCGGGCTTTTGCTTTGGTCATATCTTATTGGCCTTTTTTAAAGATGTTCTTTTAACCTGGGCATCAGCTCGACAAAATTGCACGGCTTGAAGCGGGCATCAAGCTGATGGACAAGAATTTCATCCCAGGCATCCTTGCACGCCCCCGGTGAGCCCGGCAGGGCAAACAGGTAAGTCCCCCCGGCGACCCCGGCGGTGGCGCGGGACTGGATCGTAGAGGTGGCGATCTTCTGATAACTGACCCAGCGGAATAATTCACCGAAACCCGGAATTTCCTTCTCGTACACTTGTGCGAAGGCTTCGGGTGTGATGTCCCGGCCGGTAACACCCGTACCGCCGGTGGCAATGACCACATCAACGCTCTCATCGGCAATCCAGACGCCCAACTTGGCAACGATCAAATCGACTTCATCTTTGACAATATCACGCGCAGCTACGGTGTGACCGGCGGCTTCGATTCGCTGGACAAGGGTCATGCCGGACTTGTCGTCTTCCAGTGTGCGCGAGTCCGATACTGTCAGAACCGCTATGTTAACTGACAAGAAATCCCGTTCACCTTCGATTTTGGACATAATGCTTAGTTACCTGCCAACAGGGTCGGTTGGTTATCAAGGGCCTTGTAAACAGGCCAGTCGCCAGCGGCAATGGCTTCCAACGACGGCGTCGGCTGACCCAGACGATCCCGGTAAATCCACAGATTGGTCAGCACCCGTTCAATGAAAATGCGGGTCTCGCGCGATGGAATGCTTTCGATAAAGAACAGCGGATCATCCATGTGGTTGGTTTTGCGCCGCCATTTGTTCAAGTTTCCCGGGCCGCCGTTCCAGGCCGTCGCCATCAGGAACAGGTCACCGTTGATCTTTTTATTACCCAACAGCATCTCGATATATTTCTGACCCAGCTTTATATTGATTTCAGGCTTGAACAACTTTCGACGGGTCGAATCATGGCGATGGAAGCGTCGGTCACGGGCGACAAAACTTGCGGTGCGTGGCATTAATTGCATCAGGCCGCGCGCCCCGGCCCAGCTTTTCGCCTTCGGATTAAACTTCGATTCCTGACGGATCAGGGCGAAAATCAAGGCCTTGTCGACACTGTAGCCGCCTTCGGGTTGCCATGTCGGCAATGGATAGGCGGCCCCGTCGAAACCACCACCACCGGGATAAAGCGTGTTGTTAAGACGGACCGCAAGGCCCGGCATATTAGCGCGTGCCGACAGCGCCAGAATCCCCTTGGCGACATCAGGGGCTGAACGCCCGGCCAAGCTCCGAAGATCGCGTTCGGCGCGTCGGCTCTCGCCAACTTGCAGCAACCCCAGGGCACGCCTTCCCGCAGGAACCGTGACAAAAGATTCAAGAGCCGATTTTTCCAAATCCGGCGTCTGCCAGCTAAAGGTACTTGGAAGGCCGAGCATCTTACGACCGAGAAAACCATAGAAGGTGCGCGGATAGGCCGCCGCCCGACCAAGCAGGGCATTGACCCGCTTGGGTTCGCCGCCGACCAGATAGGCCCGGGCCGCCCAAAATGCTGCCGCCGAGGTCATCCAGCCCGATGTTTTAGTGGCCATGGAGGCGGCCTCGAAATAACCAGCTGCCTGCCCGCGACGGCCAAGACGCCACGATGCCAGTCCCGCCGTCCAGTTGGCTTCCGGCAGAAAACGCCCGGAACGGCTGGCCGCTTCCCCGGCCCACTTGATCGCCCATTCATCACGCCCGGCGGCAAAATATCCGGCACCAAGACGGGCCTTGGCTTCGTCCATGTCGAAATCGGAAAACAACCTTTTGACGTCCTTGGTGGCGATCAGGCGCTTGACCGCCTTGGTCCAGCCCTTGCGCAGGTTGTGTCGGATCTGGCGTTTATAGGCGCTGACCTGACGGCGCTGGGCGCGCGAAAGTTTTTTCCTCGCCGGTTGCTCGCCCCTGACCGTTTCTGCGCTGCCGCCAAGATAACCCGGGACCGGGCGTTTGGGTGCGCGCCAGTTGGCGGGTTTGCGCCTGAGCGCCAGCTTGTAAAGGCGGCGCGCGTCGGGATGGTCGGCATAGGACGCCATCCAATCTTTCAACTCCTTGTATTTGGAGCGATATTTTGTCGGATGCAAATAACGCTGGGCCAGCACATGACCAAGAAGCATCCGGTCATCCAGTTGCTTTATCAGCTTGTCGGCCTTTTTCCAGTGGCCATCTTCCTGAAGCTCGAAAATGCGTTGATAGCGCTCAACATCTTCAAAATTCAAGGGTTCGGGAATGTCGAGATCAATAGCGGCAGCCTGTAAAGGGGCTATGGTCAGGGCGAACAAAAAGGCCAGCACAAAAAAAGGCACCGTCCGGATCGGTAATCGCCAGCCACATTGAATAGTCAAATGATCGATAACCCCGTCAAACCGCCAGAATCTGTCTGCACCCTTATAAAGCATTGCGGAATCGCGGGCAACCGGGGCTTAAAGGGGAGTCTTCAACAGTTGCCCTTTGCCTGTAATGGAATCGTTAATTCCGGCCAGGCGCAGCATATGCCAGGCGAGGGCCTGATTGCTGGAAATCACCGGTTTAGAGAGCCGTTTTTCAGCTTCTTCGATAATACTACCAACCCGTAAATTGGTGCAGGAAACAAAAACCCCGTCACAATCCTGCCCCGCCCCGACATCGACAATCCCGTCGAGCACGGACTGTGGGGTAATACGGGTGACGACTTTCTCCTCGATTTGCTCAAAAGACGATAAACCGGAAATTTCAAACCCGGCCTTCTCAAGATTATCGCGAAGCGCCAATGAAACATCAGCGACATATGGGGTGACGAAGCCAAGACGCTTCACGCCAAGGGCGGCAAGGGCCGCCTTGGCGGCGCTGATCGGGTTGGTCGTCGCGACACCGGGACGGGCGCTGGTGATCGCCTTGGCGACCGCCTCCTCGCCAATCACCGCAGAACCAGAGGTACACGCATAACCGATCACGCAAAGCGGTGCATTTGACGGCAGAAGATCAACCGCACGCGGGATTTCAGCTTCCATGCGGGCCAGGGTTTGCTGGGTAACCTCTTCACCACTGGGCACCCGGCTGTGGTACAGGCAAACATCATCAAGATCGATCATCCATTTGAATTCAGACTCAATGGTTTCATCGGTTTGCAGGACAATCAACCCCAGCGCCGCCCGCGAACTCAAACCATCATCAATCTCAAAAGAAAGCGCCATCAGCCGATCACCGGAAGTTCGGGCGCGGCCCGTCTGCTTAAAAGTTCAGGGCCGTCTTCACGAACCACCAGATTTTCTTCATGCACCATGACCTTACCCGGTGCGAAGGTCATGCCCGGCTCCAGGGTAATCACCATTCCAACCTCAAGTACCGTCTTGTCCGCAGGCGTATGGGACGGCCATTCGGTCAACTGCATCCCCAAACCGTGACCTAATCGCCCGACCGTGTTGCCAAGGGCGCCAGCCTCGCTCATCACATTCTGCATGGCTTCATACACTTCCGCACAGGTCACACCGGGACGCACAACCTGTAATCCCGCCTCCGTCGCCTGGTAGACGGACTGGTAAGCTCGCCGGGCCGCATCCTCAACATCGGTAAAGCCGAAATTTCGATCGAAATCGCAAAAATAGCCATCAAACGTGCAGCCCGTATCAAGGATCAAAACATCACCGTCCACAAGAACCCGCCCGGATGGCGGCGAGATAATATCGTCATAACCACCGACGCCCGCACCACCGACAAGATAGGAGACATCATCAACCCCCTTCTTCAAACATTCAATCTTGAAGGCGCGGAAAACATCGCTGTCGCTTTGACCGATATGAAACAACGTGTGAGCCTGATCGAAGGCGTTTGAGACCAGCTGGCAGGCATGGGCGATTTTGGCGATTTCCGCCTCTGACTTGACCATGCGCAAGCTGCGAACAATGGCTGTGGCGTCACTGAAATCCACTTCGCCAAGACGTTCGCGCAGACGTTCGTAATCAGCCAACGGCATCCGTAAATGGGTTTCGTGACCCATGGGAAGACCGACCTTGCCGCCCCGCGGGGTAACCTCACGCAGGGTTTCGGCAAGAAGCGAAACACCATCGTCTTGCATGTCTGGCGAGGCCCAGGTGCGGATATCATCAATCCAGGTGCGACCCATGCAGGCCGCGCCAATTTCCGGAATCACGGCAATCGGTTTTGCCCCCTTAGGGACAATCACGAACCACGGCCGGGTCGGACTTTGCCAGAACTGGGTCAGGAAACCGGTGAAGTAGCGTACTTCCGGCTCACTGCACAGCAACAGCGCGTCAAGACCCGCTTGCGCCATCATGGCTTGCGCGCGAGCCAACCTGTTTTCAAATTCAGATACCGGAAAGCCGCGTGGTGGCGGGGTTGGGTGTGTGATCATCTGAACTAGAAATCCTTTTATCATCGGACTGTCAAGATTGATCACAACAGCCAATAAAAAGTCCCCTTTTCAGGGAGCCTTTTTGTTGGCTGGGTTTAGCAATATCTTTGAAATCATAGACTGGTTTTGCGCCTTGAAACTTTTGCGTTCTCTATTTCCATCGTTATAGGCAAAATTGCGCAAATCAGGGTTGAACCAGTGATGCAGCATTATATGTACCCGAAGTAGAGCCAAATGTTTCCAGCGTTCCAATTTGAACCGAAGCTTGAGGAAGGTCCGAACACCGTTTAGCCGCTATATCAAGCATGTCTTGACTGGGGTCCAATCCAATTGCCTTTCCTTTCGGTCCAACAGCAATTGCAATTTCACGCAATGACAAGCCAGTGCCACAGCCAATATTAATGACCCTATCTCCGGCGTTAATGGCCATTGCATGTAGGGTCCTTAGTCGTTGTTTCACGACCTCAGGTGATTGATAGGCTAAATCGGAGCTTTGAGCTTCACTGACGTTGAAATCAACCATTACACCTTCCCGTACGTTCTGGTTAATTTAGAACATAAAACGCAAAAACACGTTCACTGATTAACTTAATGAAGGTTTCTTCCGCTTTTGGCTAGTAGCGGAAGTTCCAGCTGTTGGCTGATAATGTCTGCTTTCCAACGCTTAACGGACATTGATCGTTATGACGTCTTTTTTGAATGGGGGGCGCGGACAATTATCAGGTTGGACCCGCCTCCCGATCTGAAAGCAAATCAACAGCATTTTGGTAGATAAAAAAACAGCTGTCGGTTTCATTTAAGAATGAGAAGATAGAAGAAATTGGAGCTTAGAATGGTAATGCTCCCAATTTTTAGCGGTACAAATGAGTAGAATTTTCTCGTAATGTTTTTTGAGGAGATTCAACATGAAACAATCACGTTATTCTGACAGCCAGATCATCGCTATTTTGAAGCAGGCTGAGGCCGGTTCAAC
>JABJHA010000050.1 GCA_018662005.1 Rhodospirillaceae bacterium
TCTCAAAAGAGGAATTTATCTTTGTGAAGTAACCCTCCAAATTACCGGAACCGATCATATCGGGAGAAAGATCAAAAATTCTCTCCAATTCATATTCCGCTTGTTTGCGTTCGGTGATGTCCTGAATGATGCCAAACATAGACACGACACTTCCATCATTACCAAATTCGCACTCGGCTTTTGCATGGATGGTTCGCACCTTTCCGTCAGTACGAACGATGCGGTGTTCGTATTCAAACGCTTGGCCCGTCTCAATTGCTAAATCAAATGAATTCTGAACACGCTCAAGATCTTCAGTATGGCAGGCACTGACACCTTCATCCAAAGTCATTCGATGAACTTTTGGATCGTATCCATAAATTCTATTCATCTCGTCAGATGATATGAGATTTTTTTCAACTATCGAAAACTGCCAGTGCCCTAAACGAGCAAACTGCTCTGCCCGTAGAAGCCGCTTTTCTTCCTTATATAACTTGCTTTCAAGCTTCTTGCTGCTGGTGCTGTTCTCGACGTTTGACATGTCACAATTCCAATAATGGTTATTGTGTACGTTGAAAAATTATCTTCTTATACCACTCGCGTAGCAGGTTGTCTCTTTCCGGATAAAAGCAGACAAGTTCTCACAGGCCCGGCCATGTTTGCCTTCAATTGAAAGCAGACATGGCCGGGCTTAATCTGAGCGTTATTTAAAGGGGCATACTAGCCCAACGCGACGACGATTTCCTCGGTCATTTTCTTGGCGTCGGAGAACAGCATCATCGTCTTGTCGTTATAGAATAGCTCGTTCTGGACCCCGGCATAGCCGGTCGCCATGGAGCGTTTGATGAACAGCACCGTTCCGGCCTTCTCAAGATCAAAGATCGGCATCCCGTAGATATCACTGGTCGGGTCGGTCTTGGCCGCCGGGTTGGTGACATCGTTGGCGCCGATGACGTAGGCGACGTCGCAACTGGCGAACTCGTGGTTGATTTCCTCAAGCTCGAAGACCTCGTCGTAAGGCACGTTGGCTTCGGCCAGAAGGACGTTCATGTGGCCCGGCATACGACCGGCAACCGGGTGAATGGCGTAAGAGACTTCGACGCCTTCTTCCTTCAGCTTGTCGGCCATTTCACGGACCGCGTGCTGGGCCTGGGCGACGGCCATGCCGTATCCGGGGACGATGATAACCTTGCTGGCATTCTTCATCAGGAAGGCCGCGTCATCAGCCGCCCCCGATTTGACCGCACGCTCTTCGCCACCACCGGCAGCCGGACCGGCAACTTCACCGCCAAAACCACCAAGCAACACGTTGAAGATCGAACGGTTCATGCCTTTGCACATGATGTAGCTAAGAATCGCGCCCGATGAACCAACCAGCGCACCGGTAATAATCAGGGCCGGGTTGGACAGGGTGAAGCCAATGCCGCAAGCCGCCCACCCCGAATAAGAGTTGAGCATGGAAACCACGACCGGCATATCGGCACCGCCAATGGGGATGATAATCAGGAAACCGATCAGGAATGACAGACCGACCAGAACCCAGAAGACGGTATCGCTCTGCCCACGCACCAGCATGATGACCATGGCGACAATCAGGATGGCGATCAGTGCATTGAGCTTATGCTGGCCGGGGAAGGTAATGGGCGAGCCGCTCATCACACCCTGCAACTTGGCAAAGGCGATGACACTGCCAGAAAACGTTACCGCACCAATGGATGTCCCAAGCGACAATTCGACCAGCGAGGCGCCAGCGATTTCACCAAAATTACCAATGCCAAAAGCTTCCGGGTTATAGAAAGCGGCAGTGGCAACGAACACGGCAGCCAGACCAACCAGTGAGTGGAAGGCGGCGACAAGTTGCGGCAGGGCCGTCATCTGGATCTTCAGGGCGACGATAGTACCAATAGCACCACCAATAAGCAGCGCCAGAACAATCATCGAATAGCTGAGCACGCCTGGATCCATCAACGTCGTAAGGATGGCGATGGTCATACCGGCAATACCGAAGCGAACACCCGTACGGGCCGATTCAGGCGAGGAAAGCCCGCGCAGGGACATAATGAACAGCACCGAGGAAATCAAATAGGCGAAGCCTGTCATATTTTCAGTCATATCATGCTCCCCCTATTTCTTTTTCTTTTTGAACATTGCCAGCATCCGCTGGGTGACGATGAAACCGCCAAAAATATTGACGGATGCCAGAGTCACGGCCATGAACCCCATGACCTTCGAGAAGTCCATATCCATGGGACCGGCGGCAAGCAACCCGCCGACGATAATCACCGAAGAAATGGCATTGGTCACCGCCATCAACGGTGAATGCAAGGCCGGGGTGACGCTCCAGACCACATAAAAGCCAATAAAGCAGGCGAGCACGAAGACCGTGAACAGCGACAGGAATTCCATTCCGCCGCCAGAGGTCGGCGTCGCCGCCAGTTGGGTTGCTTCGGTGGCGATTCTCAGCGCGTCTTCGGCCAGTTTGGCTGCATCACTGGCCAGGCGCGTCGAATGATCAGCAACAGTTGCTGCATCCATAACTATTTCCCCTTACTTGCGGATTTATCGTCTTCCGCCGTGTCGGTTTTCTCTGGTTCTTTTTTGGCGGGCTTCTTTTTAGCCCCCAGCATCGGATGAATGACCTTGCCGTCGCGGGTGACACAGGTTCCGGTGATGGTTTCATCTTCCCAGTCGATGGTGAAAGCCTTGCTTTCACTGTCAACGTGGGGACTGATAAAGTTAAGCAAATTGCGTGCAAACAGCGAGCTTGCGTCATTTGCCAGCCGGCCGGGCACATTGGCATGGCCGACAATCTTGACGCCGTGCTTTTCGACAACTTTGCCATATTCGCTTAAGGGACAGTTACCACCGGCTTCAACCGCAAGATCGACAATCACCGAACCGGTCTTCATTGACTTGACCATATCTTCGGTAACCAGCACAGGGGCGGGTCGCCCGGGGATCAGCGCCGTGGTGATAACGATATCCTGCTTGGTGATATGTTCGGAAACGACCTGCTTCTGCTTCTCGAAGTATTCGGGTGGCATTTGCTTGGCGTAGCCGCCTGCGGTTTGTGCTTCCTTTTCCATTTCCGGATCGACTTCCAGGAATTTCCCGCCCAGGCTTTCGACCTGTTCCTTGGTCGCCGGGCGCACATCGGTGGCTGTCACAATCGCCCCCAGACGTTTGGCCGTGGCAATGGCCTGCAAGCCTGCGACACCAACACCCATGATAAAGGTCTTGGCCGGGGCGATGGTGCCCGCCGCCGTCATCATCATCGGGAAGGCGCTGCCGTATTCCGCAGCCGCGTCAAGAACCGCCTTGTAACCGGCAAGATTTGACTGCGACGACAGGATATCCATGGTCTGGGCACGGGTAATACGGGGCATCAGTTCCATGGCAAAGGCCGTGACGCCGGCCTTGGCAATAGCGTCGATTTCCTTTTTGTTGGAAAGCGCCCCCAGGCTGGCCATCAACATGGCGCCCTTTTTCATCATCGCAAGCTCGCTCTTGGCGCCCGTTGTGGTGGGCCCCAGAACCTTGAGAACGATGTCAGCGCTCTTCAATGCACTGGCGGCGTCTTTTGCGATGGTCGCACCCGCTTCCTTGAAGGCGTCATCGGTAAAAGATGCCTCGGCACCGGCGGACTTTTCAACAGTTACGGAAAAGCCCAGACCAATGAGCTTTTTAACAACATCGGGGGAAGCGGCGACCCGTGTCTCTCCGGGTTGGCTCTCCCTGGGAATGGCGATTTTCATATCGAGAAGTTCCTTAAGGTCTTCAAATGGACTTTCAGCAGGAAAGT
Source organism: Rhodospirillaceae bacterium (assembly GCA_018662005.1). Taxonomy (NCBI): domain Bacteria; kingdom Pseudomonadati; phylum Pseudomonadota; class Alphaproteobacteria; order Rhodospirillales; family Rhodospirillaceae; species Rhodospirillaceae bacterium. The sequence goes on from JABJHA010000050.1 coordinate 3,782, forward strand.
TCAGTCAGCGATTTATGCCCTTTTCACGTTTTTTAAACAAGTACTGGATGGTGATAGTTAACGATTTTAAGAGCTCAATTAAATGTTTTATGTCAAGACACCAAAAAAATATTTCACCTTGTGAAACTTGCAATCTGCTGGAGAATGCCGCAAAGCAGACCCCGGCATGAATCATCAAACCACAACCACACAGTCCACGGATACCATGGGTCGCTTTCTGGCGCTGGGCTCGGCGACTTTTCTGGGACTCAACACGACCCTGGCGCGGCTCGCCTATGAGGGCGGCTCCAACCCGGGGACGGTGGTTTTCCTGCGCATTAGCCTGACCGCACTTGCAATCGGCATACTGATCGCCCTCACCCGTCGCGGCTTTTCCCTGCCCAGGATGGCAATCCTGCCGCTTATTGGAGTCAGCGCTTCGGTCGTCCTGCAGGGAACGTCTTACCTGTCATCGGTTTCATATATCCCGGTCGGGCTGGCCGTGCTGTTGTTTTACACCTATCCGCTGATGGTGGCAGCGGCGAGCCAGTTCATCGACAAACAGAAAATTGACAGAGCACGCCTGATTGCCTTTGGCGCGGCTTTTATCGGCATCGGCATGGCCGTCGGTCCTTCCTTCAACGTGCTCGACTGGCGCGGTATCGTGCTCGCCCTGATGGGTGGTTTCGGGGTGATGGCCACCTTCATGTTTACATCGAGGGCGTTAAAATACGTAAAGCCGACAAGTGTTTCTTTTTATTCCAATGTGTTCGCCGTGCCAATGATGGCGGTGATGATGGTTATGCTGGGTGGTTTCGAGCCCCCGACAACAGGCATGGGAATAGCCGGACTGACCGGTGTTTGTGTGTTTTACGGGTTGGCCATCCTGATGCTCTACGCTGCCATCCATTCTATCGGCAAGACAATGACGGCGTTGCTGAGCAATCTGGAACCACTGGTGTCCATCATCGCGGCGGCCCTGATCCTGGGCGAGACCTTGACGGGCATTCAGTACCTTGGTGGACTGATCGTTGTCATCTCGCTGGTCACAGGTGACTGGATGGCGAGACGGCGGACGGCCCAATAAAGTTACAGGCGGTTATATTTTTTTAAGAACGCCCGGTGATCTTTCAGGTAGCTAGTAAAAAGCCGAACCTGAAACAGGCCGCGCAGCAAACCCAGAAAAGACACCATCATCAGCACCCAGGACGTTAGCGTCACCGTGGCCCGGACATTTTCCCAATTTGTCTCCGATTCAGACGTCTCCTGATGCGAACAGGCCTCTACCCCCGCCGCCGCGATTTGCTTTTGTTGCTCTTGAACACTAAGGGTGCTGCCGACGAAAGAAAGGCATTCTGGCTCGTCATAGCGGGAAAATGCCCCCGCTGCATAGGCCACAGCCCATATAAAGCAGACAGCCAATATGATTGCCATGGCCCAGGAAAAGAGTTTCCAGTCGCGAATACGTATATGCAGCCACTCTTCCTGATCGGTTGATAAAATCAGCCGCAGGTTTTCGTCCTTGGGATATTCAAAATCTGACATGCAATATTTTTCAGTCTTTAGACGATATTATGTTCCGGGCCGAACGGGAATTTGGTGATGTTTTCGGCCCCATCTTCTGTGATCACCAGAATATCATGTTCCCGATAGCCGCCAGCCCCGTCCATACCCTCTGGCAGCATGATCATCGGTTCCATGGAAACCACCATACCCGGTTCGAGCACTGTTTGAATGTCCTCGCGCAGTTCCAGCCCTGCCTCGCGACCATAGTAATGACAGAGGACGCCAAACGAGTGGCCGTAGCCAAAGGTGCGGTATTGCAGCAGATCGTGCTCTTTGTAAATTTCGTTCAGTTCATTAGCGATGTCGCAGCAGCGAGCTCCGGGTTTCATCAGCTCCAACCCGCGGCGGTGTACCTGACAGTTGATTTCCCAAAGTTCAAGATGCCGCTTCGAGGCATGACCACAAAACAGGGTCCGCTCCAACGCCGTGTAATAGCCCGCAATCATCGGAAAGCAGTTCAGGCTGAGGATATCACCCTCCAGGATTTTTCGTGAGGTCACCGGATTGTGGGCGCCGTCCGTATTAATGCCCGACTGGAACCAGGTCCAGGTATCCATCAGTTCAGCGTGCGGATAGGTGGCGGCGATGTCACGGACCATGGCGGCCGTCGATTGCAAGGCCACCTCGTATTCAGGCACGCCTTCACCGATGGCATCCCGACAGGCCGCACCGCCTATATCGGCGATCCGCGCGCCATTGCTAATAACGACGATTTCCTCAGCCGATTTGACCATGCGAAGGGCCATCACAGGCTTGGAAATATCGATAATGTCGGTATCCGGAAAAGCCGCCTTCAGTTTTGCAAGGTTCTCCACATTAATGTGGTCGTATTCAACACCGAGGGTTTTCGGGCTCACCAATTCCTGCTTCAGGGCGCGAAAATAATTATCGCGCTGCCAGTCCGTGTAAATGACGTTATCGCCAAAGGTCCGCCTGCCCGGCTGGCCACCATCGATATTGGCGCTGAGCGTGACCGCCTTACCTTGAGTCACCACCAATCCGTAAAGCCTGCCAAATGAACAATACAGAAAGTCCGAATAATAGTTAATGTTGTGATAGGAGGTGAACAAGGCTGCGTCGATGTCGCTTTTGGCCATCAGAGAGCGCAATGCCGCCTGCCGCGCCTTCATTTCGGACGCAGAAAATGTCGGAGTCGGTTTTTCACCATTGTCGATGTGTATGATATTTTCCACTTTTACCTCCCGATACTGATTTTGAGCTTCGCGAAGCTATCATTTTGCAAATAGAATTCATGCGACAGTATGCGACACCTCATGACGCTTGAAGGATAGCCCAAATGACCAGTCCCAACCCTTTTCCCGCCCTTGACGATGGTGAGACCGTATTCACCGTACCGGCCTCGACCATCAAATACGGGCCTGAGGCGCTCAACGAGTTGGGCGATGATGCCCACAGGTTAGGCATGACACGGACCGCCCTGTTCACGGACGAGCATGTGGTCGAAACCGAACCTTTGAAAACAGCCCTGGACGCGCTGATGAAGGCCGGGGTCGAGACGGTTGTTTTTGACGCGGTCAAGGTAGAACCAACAGATGACAGTTTCAGGGTCGCCGCCCAATTCGCCAGCGAAGGAAATTTCGATGGCTACATATCGCTCGGCGGGGGGTCTGTTATTGATACTGCCAAGATCGCTAACCTGCTGGCCACGCACCCTGATGATCTGATGGCCTACGTCAACGCGCCCATAGGTCAGGCGAAACCGGTTCCAGGGCCAATCAAGCCGCATATTGCCTGCCCGACGACCTGTGGCACAGGCAGCGAAACCACTGGCGTCGCGGTTTTCGATCTGGTCCGCGAACAGGTCAAAACCGGCATTTCATCCATTCATCTTCGCCCGGCCCTGGCCCTTGTTGATCCGGTGACAACCGAAAGCTTGCCGGCAGGGGTGATTGCCGCAACCGGTTTTGACGTGCTCACCCACGCCATTGAATCTTTTACCGCCCGGCCCTACAGATCCCGTGAAAAGCCCGAACTTGGCAGCCGCCCTCCCTATCAGGGGGCCAACCCTTTTTCTGACATTGGCGCCGAGGCCGCCATTCGTATCGGCGGGGAGTATCTGGTTGCCGCCGTCCGCGAACCGGACAATATTGAAGCCCGTCACCAACTCATGTTCGCAGCCACTCTGGCCGGTCAGGCCTTCGGCAATGCCGGCGTTCACATCCCCCACGCCATGTCTTATTCGGTCGCTGGCCTGAACCATGAATACGTAGCCAAAGGTTACGAGAACGCAAACCCGATGATTCCGCACGGCTTGTCGGTGGTGATTAACGCCCCGGCGGCCTTCCGTTTTACCGGACCCGCCGGGCCCGAACGCCATTTACAAGCCGCCGCCGCCCTGGGCGCTGATACCTCAAACGCCGCACCTTTGGATGGTGGAGAGCTATTGGCATTACGTTTAAGCGACATGATGCAAGCCACAGGACTGCCAAGCGGACTTGCTGAAATAGGTTACAGCGAAGACGACATTCCGGCCCTTGTCAAAGGCTCCTACGCCCAACAACGGCTACTGGCGCAAGCCCCCTGCCCGGTCAGTGAAGAAAACCTGGCCGACATTTACCGGGCTGCCATGAAATACTGGTAGGATTCTTTGAGGCATAAGCGAATCCATCCGCAATATCAAAATCCCCCGTATTCTTGATCAGCATCATTTATATTATCCTGTATTTTGTTAATTTGAAAAAGTTGGGGAATATTTTCTATAAGCTCACCGGACGGACAAGTGAACAATACCGAACCCGTTATATCTACTGGCCGACATCATTCAGCAGGGGTTCCAGTCCGGCTTTTCTTGCGACGCTTTGTCGTTTTAACATTCATTATTTTGTTGGTTTTTTTGCTAGCGGGCACCATCGCATTTCGCATTCAAAACCAGCTCCACAAAAAAGAAGAATTAATTCAAAACCAGAACGCCGTAGAACTTGCCACAAAATTAGCCGTGCATGATTTTGATACGGTGATTGCGGATCTTTCGTTCCTTGCCATTGACGATTCTCTTTCCGGCTATTTACACAATGAGAAAAGAACCAATCGGTTTAATGAAATAAGCAACGAGTTCATCAATCTTGCCAATACACGCCGCCTGTATGATCAAATCCGTTTGCTGGATTCATCAGGCAATGAACTTATTCGCGTCAATTACGAAAACGGCAACGCCAGGGCGATACCTAAAAATAAATTACAGAACAAATCCAATCGATACTATTTTTCCTTGTCGGCAAAATTAGCCAAAGGGGAAATTTATATATCGCCAACCGATCTGAATATGGAAAACGGGAGAATTGAAAAACCCCATAAACCGGTGATCCGTTTCGGCACACCGCTTTACAATACATCCGGAAAATTTAGAGGCGTTATTGTTCTAAATTACCTTGCCAAGATATTCATTGATCAGTTCAAAAAACAAATGGAATTGGCTCCCGGGGCAGGTTTTTTGGTCAATAGTAATGGATTTTACCTGTCCAGTCCTACGCTGGCAGACGAATGGGCGTTCATGTTTGGTGGTAAGGCTAATTTCAGCAATAAACACCCAGAAGTTTGGAAATCCATAAAGGAAACTGACTCGGGCATTATCGATACCAGCGAAGGAAGGTTCGTCTATTCGACTACCCACCCCTACGCTTATGCCCCAAACGCCAGCAAAGAAAGCAGGCAGATGAGAGACTGGAAAATCATCACCGCGTCCTATGCAAGAACCGGCGATCTTTTCATGATTGCAAGCGATTTGCTTAAATTTTATCCCCTGGCCCTGCTCCTGCCCGTTTGCATAATAATCGCATGGTATTTTTCACGCGCTTCGGTGGGTAAATTAATAGCTGAGAGAAACCTGGTCTTGACCAATTTATCCCTGGAAAAGGAAGTCAACAGTCGCACCGCTAATCTGAAAACAGCTTTGCAGGAAGCAGAGCAAGCTAATCTACACAAGTCGAATTTTCTCGCCAGTATGAGCCACGAGTTAAGAACGCCGCTGAATGCTGTCCTTGGTTTCGCGCAAATGTTGCAACTTGACCCCAAGGCCCCCCTTTCAGAATCTCAAAAAGTGCATGTAAATTGTATTGTCGAGGGTGGCGAGCATCTTCTTGAGTTGGTAAATGATATTCTTGATCTGGCCACGATTGAGGCAGATCAGGTTTCTCTTACCTTTAATGATGTCAATGTTGTCGAAGTAACCGTCGACTGTGTGAGATTGATTTCCCCCCTTGGGGAAGCAAGGGAAATTAAAATTACCAATAAAATTAATAACAGGTTGTTACCCCTGGTTCGTTGCGACATGACCCGATTAAGGCAAACGTTCCTCAATCTTTTATCCAATGCCATTAAATTCAACAAGGACGGTGGATCGGTGACAATAGATGCACATGAAACCGATGATCAGTACTTGCGCATTCTGGTAACGGATACCGGCACAGGCATCGCCAGGAAAAATTATCCTGACGTCTTTCAGATATTCAATCGACTGGGCTTAGACCCGATGATTTCAAAGGAAGGCACCGGCATTGGTCTGCCGGTAACCAAAATGTTGGTGGAACGTATGTCCGGCAGAGTCGGTTTTGACAGTGAAGAAGGTATCGGCAGCACTTTCTGGATTGAGCTACCATTGGCTTAAAAAATGGCATTCTAATTTGCAGCGATGACTTGTGAACCGGTGTGAATGCCCCAATATACAAGGGGGAAAGAGCAGGATATCATGCTGGCCTTAAAAGACATTGAAACAGTAAACTGAATATCACCGGTATCGGAATATTCTATTGGGCACAAAATATAAGGATCGAAAATGGCAAAGACTATTCTCATCGTTGAGGACGATCCGCGCAACATGAAGTTGTTCGGTAATGCTCCCAATTTTTAGCGGTACAAATGAGTAGAATTTTCTCGTAATGTTTTTTGAGGAGATTCAACATGAAACAATCACGTTATTCTGACAGCCAGATCATCGCTATTTTGAAGCAGGCTGAGGCCGGTTCA
>JABJHA010000051.1 GCA_018662005.1 Rhodospirillaceae bacterium
GAGCTGATTGGGGGAGCAACGACTGCGCATGGTGCAAGCTTTTCATCTGGTTAATGGCGAATAACGTGCATTATACCAGACCAAAATATTGATTCATCTCTTATATTCAATGGATTAGAGTTTCTGAGGAGGCTCTAATTATAACAACTTGGCGCATCCTTTGAATATAACGTTCTATTTTTACAGTAACACTGGCCTATAGAGGGCTTGCCCAATAAAAACGAGCCAACTTTTCCTTCACTCAGAAAATCACCAACTACCCGCTGCTGAGCCAAGGAAATGGTCATGATAACTTTCATAACCCCTTATAGATAATGCTTAATCCAGAGCAGTCTAGCGTTCATTTTACTCTTGCACAAGAACCGCTTACTCTTGCACAAGAACCGCAAATCGGACTTCGTTTTCTATGGCCGAAACCTCAATTTCGGAAGCCAGGCTACGAGCCAGCTGATGGCAGAAAAAACCATGGATATTATGGGCATTTAGCTCTGGTTCAGTGCCTTCCGCAGTTGCCGGGAATAGCGCTGATTTCAAATCGTCTTTCAGGGTTGCGCCTTCTCCTGCCGCCTTGATGGCCATACCAATTGCGGGGCCATCCGGTTCATCGTCCACCCTGACCAGGGAAACGCCAAGAATTCCACCCCGGGGCAAAGCATCGATGGCCACCAAAATCATGTTGAATAACAGTTTGATCATCGGCCCCGTGGGTTGCCATTTCTGCTCGGCCGCAACGTCCGAAGGCCAGTCCAGGTCGATCCGCCCCCCTTCAAGGAAAGCATCGGCCAACTGTCGCGCTTCGCTTAAAGGGGCTTGCCTGCCACTTAAGCCGCCCAGCCCGAAGGCCATCCTGAAAAATCCCAATCGGGCTGATAATTGGGAAACGCTGGCTGATACCATTTTAAGGGCATCCTCCCCGCCATCGACGCCCATTTCTTCAAACAATTCCATACCATTATGGACCGCGCCTGCCGGACCTATCAGGTCATGGCACAAGCGCGAGCACAGCAATTGAACGACTTTTATATCGACCTGCATGACACCTCTGTTATTCCCCATTCTTGCAAAACGTCTGCACAAGGAAAACATACGTCGTTTTCTTGGCAGGAAACCAGTATTCAATGACGATATTCATATTGGATAATCAGGTCCATAATAGAACAATGGCTGAATTCATTGGGTGGAAGATAAATCGTGACAGGAAAATCCGGCAAAACAGCAAACCACACCAAAGGTCGTCAGCTCGACCCGCAAGCCCTTGTTGTCGTCCGCGGCTTGCTCGGTGATGCCCCGCGGCACAAGGATTTACTGATTGAATTCCTTCACCTGATACAGGATCAGTACGGACACCTGTCCGCAACTCACCTGGTCGCACTGGCTAGCGAACTGAAATTATCGCAAACCGAGGTTTACGAAGTCGCCTCCTTCTACGCTCATTTCGATGTGGTCAAGGAAGGCGAAACCCCGCCACCACCCCTTACCGTGCGTGTATGCGACGGTATTGCCTGTGAAATGGCTGGCGCCCGGGACCTTCTGAATGCCTTAAAATCCGCCTTGGGCGACTCCATCCGTGTGCAACCGGTCCCCTGCATCGGCGCTTGCGAAACCGCCCCGGCTGTTGCCGTCGGCAGTCACCGTCTTGGCCATGCCAGCCCGGAGAGTGTTCAGGAAGCCGTTGCGAACAATCAGACTGAAGCCCTTGTCCTTACTTACGAAGGGTTGGCCGATTACCGTAAGAATGGCGGTTACGCAGCCCTTGAAGCCTGTCTTTCAGGCAACAAAACAGCTGAGGATATTCTTGATCAAATTGATGCATCCGGTCTGCGTGGTCTTGGTGGGGCCGGTTTCCCGGTCGCCCGCAAATGGCGTTTCCTGCTTGATAATCCGAAACCCCGCATTGTTGCGCTCAATGCCGACGAAGGCGAACCCGGAACCTTCAAGGACCGTCATTGCCTTGAAAGCACACCCCACAAAGTCCTCGAAGGGGCCCTGATTGCCGCTTGGACCGTCGAGGCCGATGACATTTACATTTATCTGCGCGATGAATACCCGCACATCCGCGCCATCATGCAAACCGAGATCGCCAATATTGAAAAAGCTGACCTGACTGGCGGCGTCAAAATTCGCCTCAGGCGTGGAGCCGGAGCTTACGTCTGTGGCGAGGAAACGGCTTTGCTCGAAAGCCTGGAAGGCAAGCGCGGTCTGCCTCGCAACAGGCCACCATTCCCGGCCAATGAAGGCCTGTTCGGGTATCCGACCCTGATCAACAATGTGGAAACCCTGTACTTCGTCACCGACATCATCAACAACGGTGCCGAGACCTACAAACAGGCCGGTCGACCTCACTTCTATTCGGTTTCGGGACGTGTGCGCGACCCCGGCGTCAAACTGGCCCCGGCAGGAACAACCGTCAACGCCTTGATCGAAGACTATGCCGGTGGCATGGCCGAGGGTCATGTTTTTGCAGGCTACCTGCCCGGCGGTGCATCGGGAGGAATTCTGCCTGCTGACAAAGGCGATGTGCCGCTCGATTTTGGCTCGCTTGAGGAATATGGCTGTTTCGTCGGCTCTTCAGCCGTTGTCATCCTGTCCGACAAGGACGATATCAAAAACGTCGTCCGCAATCTGACCCACTTTTTTGAAGAAGAAAGTTGCGGTCAATGCACGCCGTGCCGGGCCGGTTGCGAAAAATTATCGCAGATGTTTGAGGCCGAGGACTGGAACGCAAATCTGATCGGCGAACTTGCCGATGCCATGGGTGACGCATCGATCTGCGGCCTGGGGCAAGCGGCGGCCAATCCCGTTATCAGCGCCCTTAAATTCTTCAAGGGAGATTTAAAATGAGCGACATCATCTCCTTCACCCTTGATGGGAAACCTGTTCAGGCAGAGCCCGGCGAAAGCATATTCCAGGTCGCAAAAAGGCTGGGAATTGCCATTCCCCATATGTGTTCGGGCCTCAACCAACATTACCGGGCCGACGGAAACTGTCGACTTTGTCTGGTCGAGATAGACGGCGAGCGGACCCTGGCCGCCAGTTGCAAACGCCTGCCCACTGAAGGCATGAACGTCGCCAGCGAATCAGCGCGGACGACAAAGGCCCGCAATATGGTGATGGAACTGCTGATCGCCGATCAACCAGCTCGCGCCACGGGTCCTGATCCGCAGTCCCGGTTTTGGCAAATGGCTGATCAAATGGGGGTCACGGAAAGTCGTTTCGGCTGTCGCCCGCAACCGGATGCCGATACCAGCCACCCGGCCATTGCGGTCAATATGGACGCCTGTATTCAGTGTACCAACTGTCTCCGCGCCTGTCGGGAAATTCAGGTAAACGACGTCATCGGCATGGCCCGGCGCGGGGCCCGTTCTGAAATCGTTTTTGATATCGCCGACCCCATGGGGACAAGTACCTGCGTCGCTTGTGGCGAATGTGTGCAAGCCTGCCCGACCGGTGCCCTGCTGGAAAAAACACCGCCAGTAAATGTTGATCGGGAAGTCCGCTCGCTCTGCCCTTATTGCGGTGTAGGCTGTCAGGTCACCTATAAAATCGCGAATGATCGCATCGTCGGCATGGCCGGACGCAACGGGCCGGGCAATTTGAACAGGCTTTGCGTCAAGGGCCGTTTCGGTCTCGACTACGTACACCACCCACACCGCCTGACCACACCTCTCATACGCCGCGACGACGCACCGAAAATCCCTGATCCGGAGTTCGATGCCGGAGACTGGCGCAAGATTTTTCGTGAAGCGACATGGGAGGAAGCCCTGGACCTTGCCGCATCAGGATTGACATCAATTCGCCAAAACAAGGGCGACAAGGCGCTGGCCGGTTTTGGTTCGGCCAAAGGCTCAAACGAAGAAGCCTATCTGGTGCAAAAACTTGTCCGCACCGGCTTCGGTTCAAACAATGTCGATCACTGCACCCGCTTGTGTCATGCATCATCGGTTGCAGCGCTCATGGAAGGAATTGGATCGGGCGCCGTTACCGCTCCCTTCACCGCAGCCAAGGACGCCGACGTCATCATTGTCATTGGCTCGCGCCCGGCCCAGAACCATCCCGTTGCCGCGACCTTCATCAAAAATGCCAAGCAGGATGGCGCGACGCTCATCGTCATGGATCCGCGTGGACAGGGCCTGACCCGACACGCCGATCACATGCTGCAATTCAAGCCGGGTATGGATGTCGCCCTGCTCAATGCCATTCTGCATGTGATCATCAAAGAAGGGCTGACCGATGACGACTATATTGCCAGCCATACCGAAGGCTTCGCGGAATTACAGCAGCACATCGAGGGCTTCACGCCTGAGAAAATGGCACCCTTGTGCGGCATCGATGCTGATGTCATCAGCACCGTCGCGCGCACCTACGCGAACGCCGGGCGGGCCATCATTTACTGGGGCATGGGTATTTCACAACATGTTCACGGCACCGATAATGCCCGTTGCCTGATCGCCCTGGCTTTGATCACCGGCAATGTCGGCAGACCCGGCACCGGCCTACACCCGTTACGTGGTCAGAATAACGTTCAAGGGGCGTCTGATGTTGGTTTGATTCCAATGGTTTATCCTGATTACAAGTCGGTCTCCGACGCCGATGTCCGGGCTCGCTACGAAGACTTGTGGGGTATGGAACTGGACCCGGATCCGGGGCTGACCGTGGTCGAGATCATCAATGCTATTCACGCCGGAAGCATAAACGGTATGTACATTATGGGCGAAAACCCGGCTATGTCGGACCCGGACGTGGCCCACGCCCGGGCTGCCTTCAGCAAGCTTGATCATCTGGTGGTTCAGGATATTTTTCTGACCGAAACAGCCCACTTCGCCGATGTCGTGCTGCCTGCTTCCGCGTTCCCCGAGAAGTCCGGAACCTTCACCAATTCCAACCGTCAGGTGCAAATGGCCCGTCAGGTTCTTGAGCCACCTGGCGAGGCACGGCAGGACTGGTGGATTATCCAGGAAATTGCCCAGCGTATGGGCCTTGACTGGGCTTATCGGGGGCCCCAAGAGGTCTTTAACGAAATGCGCCAGACCATGGCCTCGATCAAAGGCATTACCTGGCAGCGTCTGGAAAATGAAAACGCCGTCACTTATCCGTGTGCTTCGGAAGACCAGCCCGGCCAGGCCATTCTGTTCGGTGATGGTTTCCCGACAGCCAGCGGTCGGGCCAGACTGGTTCCGGCCCAGGTCGAGCCGCCGGACGAACTACCCGATGAAGACTATCCGACCATCCTGACCACCGGGCGCATGTTGGAACACTGGCATACCGGAGCGATGACCCGCCACGCCGCGGTGCTTTCGGCCATCGAACCCGAGGCTGTTGTCAACCTGCATCCCCGGGCTATTGAAGGATTTGGCATGGTGCCTGGCGACATGGCCCAAGTCACCAGCAGGCGTGGTTCGATCACGCTTAAAACCCGGGCCGATCGGGATGTCCCTGAAAACATGGCCTTTATCCCGTTTTGTTTTAACGAGGCGGCAGCAAACTTATTGACCAATCCGAAGCTTGACCCTTTCGGCAAAATTCCCGAATTCAAATTCGCCGCCGTACGGGTAATAAAAGCCGCTTCTTGATCCATGTCAATTACAGTCGGCCACGAACCACTGATAATCACTTCAAGAAAAGCGGTGCTGTGACCTCAGCCCACAGCACTGTTCAGCGATAGCCGCTGTCACCCGAAACGGACATTTCTTCCCCCCCCATAGTCCGTTATCGTTTGGTGCCAGCGGCCTTCGTTTTTTTACCCCCCTTCCTGGCAAACTCACCAAAATTTCTGAAATTCTGTAGTTTTCAGTTTTTTTATGTTTTTTTATGCATTTTTATGTTTTTATAGCGGATATTTTTAAGAACGACTCTTAAGTAGCCCCGTTATGAATGATTTTTCCGACTCTTTTAGTGCTGCCCTGATTCTCGTCGCCCGCGGTGATGCGGATTTGCTCGAAATCGTCGGCCTGTCACTCGGCGTCAGTATCACCGCTGTCGCACTGGCGACACTGATCGGAATGCCGCTGGGTGCGGCGACGGCCTTGTACAAATTTCCCGGACGCAAAACCCTGAGCGTCATCCTGAACGCGCTGATGGGATTGCCACCGGTCGTTGTTGGCCTGATCGTCTATCTGCTGCTTTCCAGGGTGGGCCCGTTTGGGGTGTTCGGGCTGTTGTTCACACCGAGCGCGATGATCATTGCCCAGACCATTTTGATTGTCCCGATCATCGCCGCCCTGAGCCGTCAGATCGTCGAGGACCTGTGGAGCGAATATCGCGAGCAGCTACTGTCCCTTGGTGCGTCGCCACTGCGCTGCATGTTGACATTGATATGGGACGGCCGGTTTTCGCTTTTGACGGCGGTGCTGGCCGGTTTCGGTCGGGCCTCGGCGGAAGTCGGGGCGGTGATGATCGTCGGCGGCAACATCGATCATGTGACACGCGTGATGACAACGGCAATCGCCCTTGAAGTCTCCAAGGGGAACCTGGCGCTGGCGCTGGGATTGGGAATCATCCTGATTACCCTGTCGTTAGCCATCAATGCCGCCGCCTTCATGCTTAAAGAGACCAGTGTCAGGGGGCGGGCATGAACACAGAGACCATCCTGCCCCTGTCACTGGATCATTTATCTTTCCAGATTGATGGCAAGAAGCTGATCGATAACCTGAGCCACCGCTTTAACGCCGGCCCCAGAACCATCATCCTGGGCCCCAACGGGGCCGGCAAAAGCCTGCTTTTAAGATTGTGCCACGGTCTTCTTGAACCGACAGCGGGCAGCGTTGACTGGCACGGCGACCCGGCCCGCAAGCAGGCGATGGTCTTCCAGCGACCGGTGATGCTGCGCCGTACGGTCGCGGCCAATGTGGATTACGCCCTGTCGCTAAAAGGGATTGACCGGCGGACCTGCGCGGAGCGCACCAGCAAAGTCCTTGAGCGCACCGGCCTCGCCCACCTGGCCCACACCCCGGCCCGGGTGCTGTCGTTTGGCGAGCAGCAGAAACTTGCCCTGGCCCGGGCCTGGGCGCTGAAACCGCATGTGCTGTTTCTCGACGAGCCAACGGCCAGTCTCGACCCGGCGGCGACCCACGCCATCGAAGATGTCATCGACGCCATCCATAACAGCGGCACCCGCATCATCATGACCACCCACGATCTGGCCCAGGCCAAACGCCTTGCCGACGACGTGCTGTTTATTCACCGTGGAGAATTACTTGAAAGCGCCACCGCCGACAGCTTCTTCTCCCGCCCTGTAAGCCCGCAGGCCAGAGCCTTCCTTGAAGGCCAGCTGTTGTGGCAGGACGCCCCTGAAACTTGAAAATGAGAGCCCCCATGATCCGCATCCTTCTGCTCGCCCTGACACTTTTTATCCCACAGGCCAGCGCTGCCGAAGAAAATTTCATCACCCTCGCCTCGACCACCTCGACCCGAGACTCCGGCCTGTTTGAGACGATCCTGCCGTTGTTCAGTAAAAGCAGCGGCATCACCGTGCGCGTCGTCGCCGTCGGCACCGGTCAGGCCATCAAACTGGCCCAAAACGGCGACGCCGATGTGCTGCTCGTCCATCACCGCAAGTCCGAAGAAGCGTTTGTTGAAGAAGGCTTCGGGGTTAAACGTTACGACGTTATGTATAATGACTTTGTCATCGTCGGCCCGACCCGCGACCCGGCGGCCACCAGCCAGACACAGGACGTGGTCAGCGCCCTGTCAAAAATCGCCGCCGCCAAAATCCCCTTCCTGTCACGCGGTGATGACAGCGGCACCAACAAGAAGGAACGCGCCTTGTGGAAGGCAGCCAACATCGATACGGGCAAGGCTTCGGGTTCCTGGTACCGGGAAACCGGTTCGGGAATGGGTGCCACCCTGAACACGGCGGCAGCCATGAACGGCTACACCATGACCGACAGGGGAACCTGGCTGGCCTTCAGGAACAGGGGCGATCTGAAAATCCTTGTTGAGGGCGACAAACGGCTGCTCAACCCGTACGCGGTCATGCTGGTCAACCCCGAACGCCATCCTCACGTGAAGGCCGCGGCCGGGCAAACATTCATCGACTGGCTGGTCTCGCCGGCAGGTCAGGCGGCGATTGCAGACTTTAAAATAAACGGCGAGCCGTTGTTCAAGGCCAACGCCCAGTAGCGATTGCGGGCAGCTGTTTTCTTCCTCCAAAAAAGCCGATACCAGCGGTTGGGGATCACAGGAACGTCTGCTTTAAGGAGGTAAAGCGGACGTTATTTTGGGACGCTGTTTACTTCCGTTTCTGACCCAAAACGGACATTGAGTGCGTTATTCGACCAACAATAGGGTTAAACTATATGCCTAGGCCCACTGCAGGTGTAAAGAGATGCCCAAATCAGATTCACAGGGTACAGATAGGCAGAGAAGAGCAACACTCTCGGCCTTCAATCTTACCAAGGAATATCACACAGGCGAGGTCGTTATTCACGCACTGCAGGGGGTCGATCTGGAGTTGCATGAAAGCGAATTGGTCGTGCTGCTGGGACCTTCAGGCAGCGGTAAGTCGACCCTGCTTAACATTCTGGGCGGCCTCGACAGTCCGACCTCCGGTCAGGTGTTCTTTCATAATAACGAATTGTCGACCCTTGGCAGCCAGGGCCTTACCACCTATCGCCGCGATCATGTCGGGTTCGTGTTTCAGTTCTATAACCTGATCCCCAGCCTGACCGCGCGCGAAAACGTCACCATCGTCACCGGCATCGCCCCCAACCCGCTACCGGCGGAAGAAGCCCTGGGCATGGTTGGGCTGGAGCAGCGCATGGACCATTTTCCGGCCCAGCTTTCCGGTGGCGAGCAGCAACGGGTGGCTATCGCCCGTGCCATCGCAAAACGCCCGGATATTCTTTTCTGTGACGAGCCCACCGGGGCGCTGGACAGCAAGACCGGCCTGCTGGTGCTTGAGGCCATTGAGCGCACCAACCGGACCTTGGGAACGACGACGGCGCTCATCACCCATAACGCCGTCATCGCCGATATGGCCGACAGGGTGATGACCTTCGGAGACGGTCGTATCATCGACGTGCGCAAAAACACCAACCGTCGCCCCGTCAAAGAGCTGAGCTGGTAAACCGCCATGACCCCGATTAACCGAAAAATTCTTCGCGATCTGTGGCGCATCAAGGGACAGGCGTTGGCCATTGCACTGGTTATCGGTTCCGGCGTCGCCACCTACATCATGAGCCTCGGCACCCTCTATTCGCTGGAAGAGACGCGCGATGCCTATTACGAACGCTATCGCTTCGCCCAGGTTTTTGCACCCCTGAAGCGCGCGCCGCAACGCCTCAAGGCCGACATCGCCGACATCGCCGGAGTCAAAACTGTCGAAACCCGCATCGTCAAGAACGTGACCCTGGATATTCCCGGTCTTTCCGAGCCCGCCAGTGGCCGATTGATCTCGTTGCCCGAGACCCGTGAGCAGACGCTCAATGTCTTGCACCTGCGTCAGGGTCGCCTGCTGGCCCCAGGCCGCCCCGACGAAGTGCTGGTCAACGAGGCCTTTGCCCTGGCCAATGAATTCAAACCCGGCAATACCTTTGCCGCCATCATCAACGGTCACAAACGCACCCTGACCATCGTCGGCGTCGTGCTGTCGCCGGAATATGTCTACGCCCTTGGACCCGGTGCGTTGATGCCCGACGACCAACGCTTCGGAATTATCTGGATGGAAGAGAAGGCGTTGGAGGCGGCGTTCGACCTTGGCGGTTCCTTCACCGAAGCCTCGATGACGCTTGAACGCGGCGTTGACGCATCGGAAGTGATCGCCGCCCTGGACAGGATGACGGAGAAGTTCGGCGGTATCCGCGCCTATGCCCAAAAGGACCAGATATCCAACTGGTTCGTCACCAACGAGATCAACCAGTTGCGGGCCATGGGCAATGTGGCGCCGCCGTTGTTCCTAGGTATCGCAGCGTTCCTGCTGCATATCGTGGCCTCGCGTCTGGTTGAGACCGAGCGCCAACAGATCGGTCTGCTCAAGGCCTTCGGCTATTCCGACGGCAATGTCGCCTGGCTCTACATCAAGTTGGTGCTGATCATCGTCATTTTCGGAATAGTGACCGGGCTCGCCTTTGGGACCTGGCTCGGGCGGGGAATGACGGAACTTTACACCGAATATTTCCGCTTTCCCTTCCTCTATTACATTATCGACGGGTCTATCTACATTACCGCCACGTTGATCAGCATTACCGTCGGTCTGGCCGGTGCGTTGACGTCGGTTTGGCGGGCCCAGCGTTTGATGCCCGCCGTCGCCATGACGCCGCCGCCGCCGACCTCGTACCAGACGTTCTGGGTCGAGCGCCTGCTGCGCCTGAAAACTTTAAGCGAGCCCAGCCGCATGATCCTGCGTCATTCTCTGCGCTGGCCACTGCGTTCGGGCCTCAGCGTGTTGGGGACGGCGCTCGCGGTGGCGATTTTGATCAGCACGATTTTCTTTCTCGATTCCATGGATCGACTGGTCAATGTCCAGTTTTTCCAGACCCAGCGTCAGGATGTGATGCTGCATTTCGCCGATGCCAAGAGCGCCTCGTCCCTGTCGGAAGTTGCCCGCTTGCCCGGTGTACTTATCTCTGAGCCGTTCCGCTCCGTGCCAACGCGTCTGGTCGCAGGCCACTGGACGAACTACGAGAACATTATCGGCCTTGCCTCCGACGCTTCCATGTTTCGCCCCCTCGGCGACGGCTTCAAGCCGATGAAGCTACCCGCCGAGGGATTGGTGCTATCGAAAAAGATGGCCGAGGTCCTGCACGTCGGTCTTGGGGATATTATCACCGTCGAGGTCAAGGAAGGGCGGCGTCCCGTCCTAAAAGTACCGGTTACGGCCCTGGTCGATGAATATATCGCGACACCCGTCTACATGGATCTGGCAGCGCTCAACCGACTCCTCGGCGAGGATCCGGTGATTACGGGGGCGACGCTGCGTATCGATAAAACCAGGGCGGCTGAGTTGTACCGTGAGCTCAAGGATATGCCGTCTGTCGCCGCCGTTTCCATTCGCGAGGTCTTGGTCGAAAGTTTCCGCAAGACGATCAATGACAACCTCGGGCTGATGATCGACTTCAACATCGCCTTCGCCAGTATCATAGCCTTTGGCGTAGTTTATAATTCGGCGCGTATTTCCTTGTCCGAGCGGTCGCGCGAACTGGCAAGCCTGCGGGTGCTCGGTTTTACCCGGGGCGAAGCAGCCTATATCCTGTTGGGCGAACTGGCGCTGCTCATCGTCGCCGCTTTGCCGCTTGGCAGCGGGATCGGCTATGGCCTGGCATCGCTTTGGGCGGAGTCGATGAACACCGAATTGTTCCGCATCCCCCTTGTCCTCAACCGCGATACTTTTGCCCTGGCCATCGTCGTCGTCCTTGTTGCCGCCGCCATTTCCGGACTGGTAGTGCGGCGTAAACTTGATACCATGGACTTGGTCGAGGCGCTAAAAACCAGAGAATAAGAGGGTTGGAATGACCGCACTGAACATAAAAAAAATTACCCCCGCCGTAATCGCCGGCGCCTTGTCGGTAGCGGTGCTGATGTGGGCGTTCTCCCCGGCCCCGGTGCCGGTTGATCTGGCCGTCGTCAAGCGCGCACCAATGGAAGTCGTCATTAACGGCGAAGGGCGAACACGGGTGCATGACATCTATACCGTCTCGGCCCCGGTGTCGGGACGCATCCGGCGCATAGAGGTCCATGTTGGTGATACGGTGATCGCCGGCAAGACCGTGTTAGCTTCCATCGAACCGGCGAGCCCACAATTTCTCGACGCCCGCGCTCTGGCCCAGGCGAAATCTACAGCCAAAGCCGCCGAAGCCGCCAAATCCCTGGCCCAGGCGGAATTGAACCGTGTCCGGGCTGAACTGACCTTCGCCCGGTCCAACCTGAAACGCTCGCGCGACCTGTTCGCCAAAGAGACCATTTCAGAGCTTGAGTTTGACCGCGCGGAACTGGAAGTCGCAACCCATGCAGCCGCCGTCGACAGCGCGCTGGCGACCCTCAAGGTCCGGCGTTTCGAGTGGGAAACCGCCAGGGCCGCCCTGATCAATCCGGCCAATGAAAGCGAACAGCAAACGACCTGCTGCGTCGATGTCAGCGCCCCGGTCAGCGGTAGGGTGTTGCGCGTGCTGCGCCAGAGCGAAGGAGTCGTTGAGCGTGCCAGTCCGCTGATTGAAGTCGGTGACCCCGAAAACCTTGAGGTCGTCGTCGATCTGCTTTCGTCGGAAGCCGTCAGGGTGAGCAAGGGGGTCTCGGTCCTCCTCAACGGTTGGGGCGGCGAGACCTCGCTTGAGGGCCGTGTGCGCAGGATCGAACCCTACGGTTTCACGAAAATTTCGGCCCTCGGAATCGAAGAGCAGCGCGTCAATATCATTATCGATTTCACCGGAAATTCGGAGCATACAATTGCCCTCGGCCACGGTTTCCGCGTCGAGGCCCATATTCGTGAATGGCGCGAAGAGGATGTCCTGCAGGTGCCCATTGGGGCGTTGTTCCGTGATGGCGACGACTGGGCCGTGTTCATCGATAACGAAGGGACGGCCAAATTAACCAAAATCACCATCGGACACAGAAACGGACGCACCGCCGAAGTGCTGGCTGGGCTCGACGAAGGAACGCGGGTTATCAGTCATCCCAGCGACCGGGTGACGGACAATATCGACATCGTCGCTCGCCATCTCGAATACGGTTTGCGCTAATATCAAAGCCCATTTTTTTGCTATAAGCCGACATTATTTTCGTCACCGAATGATGACTGCTTTTCTACGGAAAGCGGAAGTCAGATTGGGATTTTGCATGCTTCCGTTTCTGACCAAAAGCGGTCATTGTAAAATCGGCAGGGTGAAGAAGAACGTGCAACCAACACCCGCTTCAGAATGAAAATCAATGGTACCGCCATGCTCTTCAACAATCGCCTTGGTGATACTGAGACCCAACCCGGTTCCGCCTTTTTGGCGCGTGTCGGAGGAGTCAGCCTGGGAAAATTTTTCAAAGATGGTATCTCTGAATTCTTCGGGAATACCGGGGCCATTGTCCTTGACGGCGATACGAATGATGCCGTTATCGCGCACGGCTGCCAGTTCGACCCGGCCCCCGGGCGGGGAAAACTTTGCCGCATTGGACATCAGATTAGAGAGGACCTGCATCAGGCGATCTTTATCTGCATCCACAAGGAACTGGTTGGCTGTGCCTAAGTGAACGAAACTGATGCCGTGTTCATCGCCGAATCCCTTATTGGCTTCTATGGCTTCTTCGAGTAGCGACGAAATATCCGTCGGTTTCATTTGAAAAAGCATTTTTCCGGCCTCGATTTTTTCCATATCGAGGATGTCGTTGATTAACAGCACCAGCCGGTCGGAATTGTCGTAGGCGATGTTCAGCATGGAAAGAAACTCTGCGGGAAGTTCACCAACGGTGCCCGACTTAATCAGGCCAAGTGATCCCTTGATCGACGTCAGCGGGGTGCGCAGTTCATGGCTGACCGTCGAGATGAACTCATTTTTTAAACGTTCGGCAACCTTGTGCTTCGTTATATCAAAATTGATGGTTCCCAAACCAATCACCGTATCAGTCGATGAAGAAACAGGGAACCGAGTGCTAATAACTGAACGCGTTTTCCCATCAGGGTAAGAGAGTTCGACTTCCTGGGACAAAACGAAATTATTGTCGATGGCTTCTCGGTCCTTGGCCGAAAACTCAATCGCCTGTTCTTCTGGATAAATATCGTAGACCGTCTTTCCAATGATATCGTCGTTGCTCACACAAACCCAGTCTTTGAAACATTTGTTGACGAATTGAAAACGTCCTTCTGTGTCCTTCAGGCTAATGAAAACAGGCAGGTTGTCTGCCAGCACTTCCAAAGATTCTCGGTTTTTTTCCAGTGACGTATTGGTTTCTTGAAGCTCAAGCGTGCGTTGGTTTACAAGATCGGACAAGGCTTGAACCCCCGGAATCCATTTGAATAATCCGATCGCGAGAAACACGAAACCGCCCAGAAAACCGACAAATTTCTCTAAAAAAGCCTCTGTTTCCGTATCGCCGATAATGATGAACGAGTTGAGGTTCTCGAAGTTATCGCTGATGTCGAGAATACTTCCGAACAATAAGAGTCCGAACCCGGTAATAATTAAATTCCAACCCCTCCGGGATTGCTCAAACCGGTTGCGACCCGCATTCCACAGGAAAAATACAATCCCCAACAAGACTAATGCCCGAATAGTTTCGAGAATGGTATCTGTCACGAGTGACTACTCCGAACCCAAGGTTTGCTAATAATATATAATGTTTGGAAAG
Source organism: Rhodospirillaceae bacterium (assembly GCA_018662005.1). NCBI lineage: Bacteria > Pseudomonadati > Pseudomonadota > Alphaproteobacteria > Rhodospirillales > Rhodospirillaceae > Rhodospirillaceae bacterium. The sequence goes on from JABJHA010000051.1 coordinate 14,266, forward strand.
CGATATTACAGGGAAATGTTGCAGATATTTAGCTGGGATGTAGCGGAAATATTGCTGTAAGTCACAAACCTGGACACCCCAGCTGCCAACATCCAATTGATAAATGAAGTTGCCATGCTATAGAGATGCCGTACATTCAATGTCTCTAAACAGCCGCTTTTGGTTATAAGCAGACCTTATTTCCACCGCCCGATAATGTCTGCTTTTCTACGGAAAGCAGAAGTCAAAAGAGCAAAATTCAATTTCTCGAGATTAATGTCTGCTTTGAGGGGGTATAGCGGACGTAAATTTGGTGTGCTGATTACTTCTGCTTCTGACCCAAAACGGACCTCAGGAATCATTTGTAACGGCGCAGGGAATTTCGATCCAGAATTTGCTTCCCTGGCCTTCTGTACTTTCAAAACTGATCCTGCCACCCATAAGTTCTATCAGGTGCTTTGAGATCGTCAGGCCGATGCCTGTTCCCTTGATATTGGAGTCGTCATAATCCAAACGATTGAACGCTTCAAACAGATGTGGTTGAGAGGTAAGCGGAATACCCAAACCTGTGTCTTCGATCGTGATTTTGGTCATGCCATTTGCTAACCCTTCGCAGCCTAGAAAAACCTTGCCGTCTTCGGTGTTATATTTGATTGCATTGGTAAACAGATTTAACAGAACCTGTTTAAATTTGGTTTTGTCGGCCAACACCCTGACATTCTCGTGACCATCGCACAGGTCAACAAATTCAATGCGCCGGTCGTCCATCATCTCACTAATATACGGAATAATTTCACCGATAATTTCTTTCGGCGGAACTTCTTCAATATGCAGTTCCGTCGTTTCGTTCTCCAGCTTTGCCAGGTCGAGAATGTCATTGACGAGTTCGAGCAAGTGTCTGCCGGAACTATTTATATCGTTAGCGTATTCCATATATTTTTCATTGAGGGGACCGAATATTCCTTTCTTCATCGTTTCGGAAAACCCGATAACCGCATTCAGGGGCGTACGCAACTCGTGGCTCATGTTGGCGAGGAACGCGCTCTTTGCCTGGTTTGCCACCTCTGCATCTCCGAGAGCGTTGGAAAGATCTTTAGTCCGTTCATCAACCCGCAATTCCAATTCTTCGTAGGCTTTGCTCAGTTTCTCCTCCGCCATCTTGCGTTTGGTTATGTCCGTTTCAATTCCACCAACACCAAGAATGACACCTTGATCGTCCAGAACTGGAAATTTGATTGTCTCTAGATGTGTAACCTTACCAATAATTCGAAGCTCATGCTCAAAGGTGTACGCTTCGCACTTCTTTTTGACCTGATGTTCAATCTGAGTAATAAGATCAATGTCATCAGTCATTAGGACATCGTCCTGAAGTTCAGCAATTGTACGTCCTTGGAGGTTTTCCCTATGACAAGAAAACATTTCTTCGTATGCCTGATTGACGAGCAAATATCGGCCCTCTACATCTTTTAAATGAATAGCTACCGGGGCGTTCTGGAGAATAGAATCAAGTCGTTGAGTGATCTCACGAAGTGCGGTTTCCGCATTTTTTATGTCTGATATATCGCTAACAATTGCCCCTAATCCCGATACTTTTTTGTTTTTATCAAGGATAGGAAATTTGATGGTATGAAGTGCGCGAGGGCCTAATGACGTTTCGGCATTCTCTTCCCGTATAACCACCTCTCCCGTTTTCAAAACTTTCAGATCGTGTTGGCGAGTACTCTCGGCAAGTTTGGCATCGTGTGCATCGAAAGGAAATTTACCTTTCAGGTCCTCGTTTCGAACATTAAAAAGTTTTTCAAAACGTCGGTTTATCTGAACGTATCGGCCTTCAACATCCTTCAAATACATCTCGACAGGAGCGTTATCGAAGATAGCTTTCAAGCTGTTTTCTTGCTCATTGATGCGCGGCTCAATAAAACGAGAAAAGATGTACAAGAAAAAAATCAGGAAAATGGCCGTTAAAAACACGAACATGAGGACGTGTAGCCAATGTTCTTGTGTTGTTTGGGAATTCTTAAATCCGAATAATGAGAGGGCGCTCTCTTCAAGCAGGAACTCCCATGCAATAAAAAAAGGGGAAATGAAGACCAACACCATCATGGAATAAATGAAAGCCCGAAGCAGAGGGTCTAATTTCCCAATGTATGATTTCACTTAATCACCTATGCGTACTCTTGGTAGATTTTTTCAATGCACTCGTTTCCTTGCCTGAGGATAACATTCAGATGATGGTCTTACAATTCACCTCACTAACTTCCGAAAATGGCTCATATCAGAAGCCTTTGAGCATTTGCCAATACCCGAAAATGTCTGCTTTGAGAGGGTAGAGCGGGCGTTATTTTGGGACGCTGGTTACTTTTGGTTTTGACCCCAAGGCAGACATTCTAGATCACACGTTCCTTGGGGAAAATAACCATTATCGAAGTACCATGGCCCTTCTCACTTTTGATTTCCATTGTCCCGCCATGAAGTTCCATTAGACGCTTGGTCAATGGCAACCCCAAACCGGTTCCTTCGTGTTTTCGGTCAAGGCCACTGTCCACCTGGCCAAAGGTAC
>JABJHA010000052.1 GCA_018662005.1 Rhodospirillaceae bacterium
AACTAACTGACTGTATGGCCCGGCATCGTACACTTCTTGTAAACAGAAGAACATACTCCGAGACGATAATCATCATGTTTGAGAAAGCAGAGCGGAACAACTAGACAAAAGTCTTACTGTCACCCTTTGCGCGTATACACCGTTTCAGTCATGTCTTCGGGAACGAAAGCTCCCGGCGGGATTAGGCCGGGAAAGACGTATGCGTGATGCAGTGCGTCCAATTGCGCCCACAACAGCTCCGTCTTGAAGGTAAGCGCTGCGATGCACTTGTCTTGCTGTTCGCGCGTCGTGGCGTTCTCCAGCACATAGGCCAGGCCGAATTCCACATCCCGTGGTGCCTCAATCAAACGACGGCGGAAATAAGACAATGTTGCATCGTTGGCAAATTCGTAATAACGTTCAAACCCGTCGATGCGTTCACGGTGAATGTCCGGGGCGAACAATTCCGTCAGTGATGATGCGATGCCTTCCAGAGTCGGCTTGGTCGATACAAAATTAACATAGGCATCAACGGCAAAGCGGGTCGCGGGTAAAAGGCCTTTCAGATTTTTAACGTCTTCGCGGTTCATCCCCAGGCCATCCGTCAGGCGCAACCAGCGTTCGATCCCGCCGGTGCCGCCTTCGCCGCCGCCGTCATGATCAAGGACGCGCTGACGCCAGGTGTTACGGAGCTCCGGGTCCTCAATACGCGACATCAATGCCAAATCTTTGCGCGGAATGCTGATCTGGTAATAGAAGCGGTTCAGCGCCCAGGCCTGTACCTGGCCCTTTTTCAACTCGCCACCATGCAAAAGTTGATGAAACGGATGCAAATCGTGGTATTGGCGTTTGCCAATGACGCGTAGTTCGGCTTCGAAAGCTTCAGGAGTGAAAGGCTGGCCGTCGGTCATGGTGTTATTTCCAATCCATCATGGGCGACGACCCATCCGGCGGCCTCTGCTTCGGCACGTTCGGGACTGTCGTCAAGAAGTACGGGATTTGTGTTGTTGATATGGATAAAGACTTTTTGGGCGATATCGAATTGGGAAAAGGTGTCGATGGTTCCCCCGGGGCCGTCCATAGCCATATGGCCCATACGCTGTCCTGTCTTGTGGCCGACCTTGCGGCGGATCATTTCATCATCGGTCCACGTTGTCCCATCCATGAATACTAACTCGGCTCCCATAAGGCGTTTGGCCAGATCATCAGGAACCGCAGCGCAGCCCGGCAGATAGAAGAAACGTTTTTTCGTTGCGGTATCCGTGACTTCAAGCCCGATGGTGTCTTCGGGAACGGAACCAAAATTGTCTTGGGTGTCGTCTTCAAGATACAAGGCGATTTTTCCCGGAATGGCGAAGGGCGTGACGGTTAGGCCTAGGTCGTTGTTTTCAACGTCTAGCAGTTTCTTTGGTGTGTTTAAGGACAGGGGGCGTCTGGGGACAAAATCAGGATTGACCACGTCGTAAACGGAGTTCCCTGCAAGAACACCCAGTACACGACCCGTAGCGTAGAGCGCAAATGGCTGGCTTTCGCGCAACGTCAATAATCCAGCTGAATGATCAATGTCGGCGTTAGTCAGCACCGCCGCGGAAATCGGCGTGTGCCGCAAACCCTCGTTGGGGTGCAATGCGGGGTTTTCAAAAATCTGTTGGCGCAAATCCGGGGATGTATTGAGCAGGACCCAACGTTTCCCATCCGCCGTTACGGCAAGGGAAGACTGGGTGCGCGGTCGCGCATTGGAATCCCCGGCACGCGCCTTTGAGCAATTTTCACAATTACAATTCCATTGAGGGAAGCCGCCCCCCGCAGCCGAGCCCAGTATCAAAACCTTGAACATTTCCGATTTCCTTGTTGATGACTATTTCACCAATGGATAACACGTCAATACCTTGGAAATGCGAATTATTAAAATTCGACTTTAGGCTTATGTTGCAGGAAACGGATATCAACGCGCTCAGGTTTCCATCCGTATGATGGTCCCATCGTGGGAAACCAGTATGGCCTTTATATCTTCCCGAGCGCGTACCAGATTTTGAGCCTTATCAGGTTCCATGACGGCTAATGCTGTTGATAGGGCATCCGCCATTGCCGCACTTTTAGCGATAACCGTCACGCCGGACCAGTAGTGTGATGGAAGGCCATTTTGGGTGCTGAATAAATGATGGAAACGGCCTCGTGAATCCAGGGTGGTGCCGTACCCTCCGGAACTTGCAACGGCCTGATTTTTTAGTTCCAGGGTGTCTATGAGGCGAGAGGATTGTAAGGGATCGGAAACGCCAATCCGCCAAGGCCGCCCGTCTGGATGCTTGCCGGTTCCCCTGAATTCACCAAGATTGACCAGTGTATCCCGGATGCCGTTACGCTGGAGAATTTCTGCAATTCTGTCGGTGATATATCCTTGTGCTATACCGTTCATGGTTATCGCCATGCCGGACTTTGCAAATGAGACCTGATCTTCGGAAATTAAAATATTCCGCCAGTTGATGAGCGTTCTGGCCTTGCTAATGGCCGCGCGGCCGGGACCATCCGGGTCGGGGTTGATCTGCGAGAAATGGTGGGCATACAACGCCCACAGCGGTTGAACGGTTACATCGAAGGCGCCGTTACTGATCTGTGAAATGTCATTCGCCTGCCTGATAAGGGAGACAAGTTCAATTGGCGGAGATGACAATTGACCCTCTTTGTTCAATCTTACGAGAGCCGAATCCCGACGAAACAGGCTAAATACTTTTTCCAGGCGGGTAATCTCGGATGCGCAGACGGCAACAATTTTTTCACCGGCCAGTTTGTCATGGTGATAAAGACTGATCGAGGCTTCACCCCCCAGGGCTTTGCCGGTCCAGTTTACCCGATGGGCTGCGGCAAGTGAGAGCCCGGGTGCAATCGACAATCCCGCTGCCGCGCCGACAATGGAAATAAAATGCCGTCTTGAAGTCCTGTTGCTCATTTCCTTTCTCCCCGGGCGGCAAGAATCAGGGGCACGCATTTTTGATTGTCATTGTAAATATCGACGCATTCCAGACACTGGAAACATTCGTCGTAATCGATATTTCCTACTGCATCGATGGCGTTGTACTGGCATCGCACCTGACAAAGCCGGCAAGGGGATCCGCAATCGCTTCGTCGTGAAATCGGATCAATGATCCTTATTTTGCCAAGAAGGGCAAGACCTGCACCCAGCGGGCAGATGTATCGGCAGAAAGGCTTAAACATAATCATTCCCATCAACAACCAACCAACAGCATAGGCGACATGGGGAAGCGAGCGCTCGAAATACAATGTAATCGATGTCTTGAAGGGTTCGACCTCGACGAGCTTGT
>JABJHA010000053.1 GCA_018662005.1 Rhodospirillaceae bacterium
AAATGCGGTCGGGATGAGACAATGATTAGCAAACGCCACCAATGCAGCGGCATTAGTTCTTTCGGCAAAAAAATAATTTCACAGAGCGTTTCGTCCGCCACTGTCACCGCCACCGCCGCTGTCGCCACTTTCGCCGCCACCACCACCACCGCCGCCGCCACTGCCGCCATCTCCACCTTCGCCGCCGCCGTCTCCACCCTCACCGCCGCCGGAAGCCGCAGCAGGGTTGAGTTTCAGTAAGACAGGGGTTGCATAAATAACGGCGAACGTCAGACCCAGCTTCGACAAGGCGTGCCGTCGTCCGGGGTTGACGTTCTGGTCGTCACTTTGATTGTTTAAGATCTTGTCCATCTTGGTTTCTCCTTTTTAGGCCGACGTAAAAAATTCCGGCCAACGTGTTTTACCGCCCTTAAAAATGTCACTGGACCCGTTGCCAGAGCCCCGTACCCTGTTTGCAGACAGTACGATTGTTGACCCGTTTGCGGCCCTTAACATCGTAGGTGCTCTGATACTCACGACAGGACTCTCCATTGGTACCTTGAAACGATCTGAGCGGCGTCAGTGTTGCGCTCAGGGATCCGTCCGGCCTGTTCCAGGCTGTTGCCGCGCCATCGGCATTTTCATTCAGAACTTTCTGAACTGTATTAATCAGGATCGCCTGTTCGTTGCCTGGCAAAGCCGTGGAGTTGAAACCAAAGCTGACCAGCTCGCGCTGGCGACTGGGGCGACTGGCGTAAGTGTCTGTCCGTTTGACGTAATAACCGACCTCAGGGGAATAGTAGAATGTCCGGGTTTGACGCCAGAAGCTGGTACCGTCCAGGTAACGGTAGCAGGGAATTTTGAAGACATTGAAGGTGCCGGCAGCAACATCCAGAGATTGCGTTCCCTCGACCATGCACTGCCAGCTTTGTTTATATTCGTTGTGTGTTGATCCGTCATTGGCATCGACGGATTGCAGGTAATCAAAGCGGCCGGTGGCGCCGACTTGCAAAGGCCATAGCAGTTTTGCATCAGCAGTCGTTGTTGATTTGCTGCGCCGGGTGCGATTCTGCCAGCCAATATCAGGTAGCAGGAAGTTGCGATGGATCCAGCGAATGATACCGCGGTCGTCGCGCCAGGTAAGGGTTTCGCCATTTATCTCGATGACAGTATCTGTGCGGCCATCGTCAAAAATAAAACTCTCACCGACTGCGAGGTCGGGTAAATTTTCAGTCGCCATCTGCGGTCCGGTGTAAAAGGGTGTCGCTTCCTTGGCGGGGCCGGGCACTTGGGCGCAGCCACCAGCAAGCAGTAAAATCCCTAGTGTGGAGAAAAGAAGGGATTTGCTGAAAAACCCGGAGAAAAAATTCATCTTATTCACGGCACATACCATCCTTGATCTGTTTTACCCATCCCGGAATGCCGATGTGCTCAGGAGTCGGCACCTTTGGGCTTCGATTCTGATGAAAGGTAGGGGTTCGCACCTGAACAGAAGATGAATTCAATTTTTGGAAAATTTATTACATAAAACAATAGCTTAATGGAGCTTTGCCAGGGGGGATCACTTAACAATATCAAGTAATAATGACGTTCACCCCTTTTCCGCAGGATAAAAAAACACATATAATACAATAATTGTGATCAGATTTTTTGTGTTGAGAGCCAAGGGATTTCCATGAGCAAGCCATACGGCGCAAGCGTCCCGGGACAGGGTGGAGGCGATGATGATTTTGAAGTTGGAATCGCCACTAAAACGCGCCCGAAAACCAAAAAACCGGCCATGTATAAAGTGCTGATGTTGAACGATGACTACACGCCCATGGAATTCGTCGTTCATGTGCTTGAGCGCTACTTTGGCAAATCATCCGAAGAATCGACCCGGATCATGCTGCATGTGCATCAGCGCGGTGTCGGGGTTTGTGGGGTTTTTACCCATGAACTGGCGGAAACCAAGGCTACTCAAGTGATGGACCTGGCCCGTCAGAACGACCACCCGCTGCAATGCACCATCGAAAAAGACGGAGACGATTGACCCTTATGTTATCGAGAAATCTGGAACAAACCCTGCACCGGGCATTGGCTATGGCAACCGAACGCCGTCATGAATATGCTACCCTTGAACACCTGCTGATGGCGTTGACTGATGATCAGGACGCCGTTGCTGTGCTGAGGGCCTGCGGGGTCGACCTGGATCAATTGCGTCAGAATTTGGTCGATTTCATCAATGACGAACTGGCTGAAATCCGGCTCGATTCGCCAACTGATACACCCATGGCCGATCCCAAGCCGACGGCCGGTTTCCAGCGCGTCGTGCAGCGGGCGATTATTCATGTGCAGTCTTCGGGTCGCGAAGAAGTCACCGGCGCCAATATTCTGGTAGCGCTGTTTTCCGAACGCGAGTCACATGCTGTCTATTTTCTGCAAATCCACGATATGTCGCGCCTTGATGCGGTCAATTACATCTCCCACGGCATCGCCAAGGTGCCCGGCAAGGATCGCCCCGCAGCTGTTAGCGGTGCCGATGAAGACATGGCGGCGGAGGATATTGTCAAGACAGCCGATGAAGCGCTTGAGGCTTATTGCGTCAACCTCAACCAAAAAGCCCAGGAAGACGGCATTGATCCCCTGATTGGTCGTAATGCCGAGGTGGACCGGACCATTCAAATCTTGTGCCGTCGCTCGAAAAATAACCCGCTTTACGTGGGCGACCCCGGCGTTGGCAAAACCGCCATTGCCGAAGGGCTGGCCCGGCGCATCGTTAAAGGTGAGGTCCCCGACGTCCTTAAAGAAGCAACCATTTACGCCCTCGACATGGGCTCATTGCTGGCCGGAACCCGCTACCGTGGCGATTTCGAGGAACGACTGAAGGGGGTCATCAAGGAACTCGAAGACATGCCCCACGCGATCATGTTCATCGATGAGATTCACACCGTTATTGGCGCTGGTGCGACCAGCGGTGGTTCCATGGATGCCTCGAATATTCTTAAACCTTCCCTGGCTAACGGCAAACTGCGCTGCATGGGTTCCACCACCTACAAGGAATACCGCTCGCACTTTGAAAAGGACCGGGCCCTGGTCCGTCGCTTCCAGAAGATCGATATTCATGAGCCTTCCGTCGAGGACACGGTGAAGATTCTTAAAGGCCTGAAGCCTTATTTTGAGGAACACCATAACGTCACCTACAGTGCCGAGGCCCTGCGCACCGCCGTTGAGCTGTCGGCGCGTTATATCAATGATCGCAAGCTGCCTGACAAAGCCATCGACATTATTGACGAAGTCGGCGCTTCGCGGATGTTGCTGGCCAAGGCCAAGCGGCGCAAGAAGATCACCGTCAAGGATGTCGAGGAAACCGTCGCCATGATCGCCCGGATTCCGCCCAAAAGCGTCTCCAGTGATGATCGCAAGGCCCTGAAAACCCTTGAAATGGACTTGAAGACCATGGTTTTCGGTCAGGACAAGGCGATTAACGCCCTTTCCAGCGCCATCAAGATGTCACGGGCTGGCCTTCGCGAGCCTGAGAAACCCATCGGGGCCTATCTGTTCTCGGGCCCCACGGGTGTTGGCAAGACCGAGGTTGCGCGCCAGTTGTCGATGACCCTGGGCGTCGATCTTGTCCGTTTCGATATGTCCGAATACATGGAACGCCACAGCGTCTCGCGCCTGATTGGCGCACCGCCGGGCTATGTCGGCTTTGATCAGGGTGGTCTTTTGACCGACGCCGTAGATCAGCAGCCCCATACGGTGTTGTTGCTTGATGAGATCGAGAAGGCGCATCCGGACCTGTTTAACATCCTGTTGCAAGTGATGGATCACGGCAAACTGACGGACCATCATGGCAAGAGCGTCGATTTCCGCAATGTCATTTTGATCATGACCACCAATGCCGGTGCCGCCGAACTGGCCAAACCGGCTATCGGTTTTGAGCGTTCAGAACGTACCGGCGACGATACGGAAGCTATTGAGCGCATGTTCACACCGGAATTTCGCAACCGGCTGGACGCCACCATCACCTTCGACAGCCTGTCGCCGGAATCGGTGTCGCGGGTTGTCGACAAATTCATTATTGAGCTTGAAGCGCAACTGGGAGATCGCAACGTCATCATCGAATTGACCGATGATGCCCGTGAGTGGCTTGCCAAAAAGGGTTACGACAAGTTGTTTGGCGCAAGGCCACTGGCCCGTGTTATTCAGGAGCACATCAAAAAACCGCTGGCCGAGGAATTGTTGTTCGGCAAACTTTCCGATGGCGGCGTCGTCAGGGTGTCTATCGTCAAGGGCAAGGCAGCCTTCGATTATCCTGATCCGGAGCCTCGCAAACCCCCGAAAAAGGTCAACAAGGGCAAGAAACCGGCACTGGTCAAATAGTGAAAGCCAGCTTTCTCGACGGCATTCGTGTTCTCGACCTGAGCCAATACCTGCCGGGGCCTTCGGCGACCCAGATGCTGGCTGACATGGGCGCCGATGTGATCAAGGTCGAACCGCCCCAGGGCGACCCTCTGATGGGTATGAGTCCCCTTGATGGCGGCCCTGACGGGGAACCATTTTATAAAGCCGTCAATGCCGGTAAAGCGGTTCTGCGTATTGATCTTAAGTCGACGCAAGGCCGGGACGGGTTTGAGACGTTGCTTAAGCGGGCCGATGTATTGCTGGAATCCTACCGCCCCGGGGTCATGGACCGGCTCGGGTTTGGCCGCGATGTGCTGACATCCCTTAACCCCGGTCTTGTCCACTGTGCGCTGACCGGTTACGGCCAGCAGGGCCCGAAAAGCGGCGAGGGCGGTCATGATATCAACTATATCGCTTTAACGGGCGGTTTGGCGGTAACAGGGACTGCCGATACACCCGTTGCCGGTTGGCCACCAGCTGCCGATTACACTGGCGCTCTAAATTCCGTCAATGCCATTCTGGCCGCCCTGTTGGGGCGTCAAAATACCGGCAAAGGGACCTATCTGGATATCGCTATGGCCGATACCTTCATGGCCTGGCAGCCCTGGGGCATGACCGGCCAGGTCCAGGGGGCCGCCATGAAGCGGCAGGGCAATTTACTCAACGGCGGGGCTGCCTGTTACCGGGTCTATTCTGTAAGCGGTGGGCGTTTTGTCACGCTGGGTGCTCTGGAGCCAAAATTCTGGGCGAATTTTTGCGACGCCGTCGGCCATCCTGAGTGGACATCCAGACAACAGGACAGGCTTCCACAAACGGATCTGATGGGCGAGGTTGAAGCCTTGTTCGCATCCCATGATCTGGAATATTGGGAAAGCACGTTGGCGTCTGTGGATTGCTGTTATCAGGCGGTGCTGGATTATGATCAGGCTGCCGATCATGAGCAGACCAAAATCCGAAAACTGGTCCGCAAATCGACCGATCATGCGCAGGTGTTATGGCCGGTTCATGTTGATGGTGAGGCGCTGGATGATCGCCAGCCCGTAACAGAAATAAACCTAAACCAATCACTTAAAAAATGGCAGTAAACTATTGAAGTAAAATATTTTACTTGCACGGTTGGTCGTCGAGTATGGCTGCCTGAAGGGCTCCTAGCGAAGGAATAGGCATCAATGAACGGCCACCAATGGCGATACTTTGCGAACGCCTTTCGCCTTTCGCGTTGATACGGTCGATAACCGCCATCCGGCATTCACTACAGGTGTTGGCCAGGGCCAGGCCGGTCGCCCCGTTCTTATCGGTTCTTTGCATGATGATGCAGCGTTTTCCGTCGCTCTTGGCAGCCTTTTGGGCAGCCGTCGGGGCGTTATCGCTTGCCGAGGGGCGGCACGAACTGTCGGAGGTAATCCTCGATTGACCGGGGCCGCGAAAGGACAGGTCTGTGGTTGTTTTCGGGGCCAGTGTATAGGTTCGGTTGATGGGTGCCGCTGCGCTGGGGCGTTTGCGTTGAAGTTGGACAATGCGGCAGGAGCCACAGGTGTTGATCAGTTGTTCACCGCGCAAGGTTTTGACCAGCCGGGTGCATTTCAAGGCAGCCTCGGCAGGGGGCAGTGCGATCAACCAGATAAACAGGGAGGCAAAAACGATTTGCAATTTGATCATACGAAATAGTAGGGCGAAAAGGTTAAGACCTTTTGAACGGCGAGTGATCGCTTAAGGAGTCGATCTCTTCATGCACGGCTTCTGTTTCTTCGCGCAGGAAACGGGCGACCGCTTCCCTGAATCCGGAATCGGCGATCCAGTGGGCGCTGTACGTGGGGTGGGGAAGGTAACCGCGCTGCAGTTTGTGTCCACCCTGGGCACCGGCCTCGACCCGGGCCAGGCCGTTTTTGATGGCGAAATCAATGGCCTGGTAGTAACAGATCTCGAAATGCAGGAATTTAAAGTTCTCAAGGCAACCCCAATAGCGTCCGTAAAGGGTATCGCCACCGATCAGGTTAAGGGCCCCGCCAACGCACTGACCGTCCTGTTCGGCCATAATCAGCAAGACTTTACCCGCCATTGTCTCCCCCAATCGGGTGAAAAAATTCCGGTTCAGGTAAGCCTGGCCCCATTTTTTGTCCGAGGTATCCCGATAAAAGCGATAAAAGGCGTCCCAATGGCGGGGCTCGATCTCTGGTCCTGTTAAAGTGCGGATGTTGACGTCGTGCTGATCAACGGCGCGGCGTTCCTTGCGGATCATTTTGCGTTTGCGCGAAGAAAGAGCCCCAAGAAAATCATCAAATGAGCCAAATCCGTGATTGAGCCAGTGAAACTGCCGGTCCGTTCGCTGCAACATGCCCAATTCACCACACAGTTGCCATTCCTCCTCACTGGCAAAGGTTATATGGAAAGAAGACACCTCAAGGCGCTGCGCCAACTGGACAAGGCCAGCAATCATCGTTGTTTGTATGGCCCGCTGTTTCTCAGGCGCCAAATCCTGACGGACAAGAATTCGCCTGCCGGTAACCGGGGTGAACGGTACTGCAGCCTGTAATTTTGGATAATACTGGCCGCCGGCACGGTGGAAGGCATCGGCCCAACCCCAGTCGAAGACATATTCTCCGTAGGAATTATTCTTCAGATAAAGCGGGACAACGGCAAGCGGGGCCGTGTTCTCATCCCCCAGCACCAGATGCTGGGGTAACCAACCTGCCTCGGACCCGACCGATCCGCTTTGCTCCATGGCGCAAAGAAAGGCGTGGCTGACGAAGGGGTCGTCGTTTCCCGCACAACAGTTCCAGTCGGCCGCACTGATTTCGTCAATGTCGCCCAGAACCTTGATGACTTGCGTTTCACTTCCGTCCGGCATCAATAATAAGTGAGGCCAAAGACCGGATAAAACAAGCCTTAAGGTGGTTTTATGAAATTTCGAAGATGCCGTCGACTTCGACTGCCACACCCAGCGGCAGCGACGGTGCACCGACGGCGAAACGGGCGTGTTTGCCTGCCTCACCAAAGACCTCGGCAATCAGGTCAGAAGCGCCATTGATAACCTTTGGCTGGTCGGTGAAGTCGGCCGTGCAATTGACAAAGCCGCCCAGTTTGACCACTTGTTGAACCCGCTCAAGATCACCCGCGCAGGCATCCTTGAGTTGCGCCAGCAGGTTGATGGCGCAAATACGGGCCGCCTGATAACCATCATCGACGCTAAAATTATCACCAACAGTTCCCTGGTATTGCAGTTCCCCGTTAAGCATCGTGACTTGTCCGGATATAAAAACCAGGTTGCCGCTTATAACGTAAGGTATGTAGTTGGCGGCGGGAGCCGCCGGCTTGGGTAATTCGACACCCATATCAAGCAGGCGCTGTTCGATGGTTCCGGCCATGATTTTTATCCAAATTTATTAAATTTTCAGGTGGGTTCTGTCTGTTGGCGCTTCGCAAACAACGCTTGAGCCCATGTCTTCCAGCATCGTCCGGGCGGTTGCCAGTTTGGCATCGATGGCGTCATCATCCTGGTCCGGGTCGTGATGAAACAGATACAGGGTCTTTACCTTGGCCTGGGCAGCCAGATCGACGACCTGACCAATACATGAATGGCCCCATCCGACCTTGCCGTTGGCATATTCTTCATCCGTATAGGTGCTGTCCGTAATCAGGGCGTCGGCGCCTTCGATGAACTTGACCAGCCGCTTAACGTAGAACGGGTCATAATGTTCCTCGTCGGATTCCAGGAACAGCTCGTTATCGGTGATGTAACAGATCGAGCGCCCTTTGTATTCGATGCGGTAACCCAGACACTGCCCCGGATGGTGCAACAGCATTGTCCTGATGGTGATACCGTCAAATTCGAGGACTTCCTCGTGCAGGTCACGGAAGGTGACACTTGAGGCGAATTCCTGAATGGTTATGGGGAAATAGACCCCATCCATTTGAGCCGAAATCAACTGGTGGACCGTAATATCATCATGACGAGGGCCGAATACTTCAAAAATATTGCCCTGAATATACAGCGGCACGAAGAAGGGCAGGGCGTTGATGTGGTCCCAATGGGGGTGGGAGATGAAAATCTTTGCCTCGATCTTCTTTTTTCCCAGTCCCATCATCCAGTTAGACAATTCCTTGATGCCACTACCGGCATCGAAAATAAGAAAATCGCCGCGTGAGAATTCAATGGTCACACACGATGTATTACCACCGTAGCGGATGCTTTTCTCACCGGGTACGGGCAAGGTGCCACGGACACCCCAGAAAGACAGGTCCATCATGTCTTCAAGGATCCGGTTGACCGTATCGACAAAAGTCTTTTCGCGGATGGGCTTGGTGATGAAGCCATCGATGCCGCTATCAAAGGCGCGTTTGCGGTCATAATGGTAAGATTTTGATGAAACGACGATCAGTTTTGTCTTGGCCAGTTCGGGATGCTGGCGCAACTGGGCGCACCATTCCATACCATCAAGGCCCGGCATCATCAGGTCGAACAGGACACAGTCCGGTTTTGCATCGGCAATTTGATCAATGGCGATGGTGCTGTCGGTATGGAACGTTGCTTGATGACCACCATCGATTAACAGGGTGGCCATGAATTCAGCCATTTCCGGGTCATCATCAACGACGAAAAAATTCAATTTTGCTGTATCCGACATGTAAGTCCTTGCGAATATGCGATTTCAGGGCCGTGGCCTTAAGAATTATCGGTCACTTTAATATGTAGTCAATGCCATTGCGATAAGGAATAGCCAGTTTACCTCTTTAGCTGAAAGGTTCCTTAACAATATTTTGACGGTGGTGATACAGATAATTTCAAAAAGAGGGCGGTCCCGGATTATAGAAATCCAGGGCCGCCCCAAGTTTCCCAGGGAGGATCCCCTATAATCTTCTGTCCTTTACGAGCAACCGCTGGTGCCACCACATGTCAGGCACTTCAGACAGGTGCCATTGCGAACCAATGTAAAGTTGCCGCATTCTCCGCAAGGATCGCCTTCATAACCTTTCATTCTGGCTTCCCGGACTTGATCCATGTGCATATCGGCCGTGTCGATGACTGAACTTTTGACGCTGACAGTTTCCGTTACTTCGGCCCTGGCGACCATTTGAGAACCACCGGCCCCGGCTGACGCTGTCATTTTGCCACTACTGCTGACGGCTTTGGTGACGCTCTCTTCGCCTTCGCCGTACCCCTTGGCGCCCTTGATGACAAGAAATTTGGAACGCACATAGCCTTTCGAGGCGATGCGCTCGACAACTTCCTGCGCTTCTTCCTGGACGCTTTGGGCAAAATTGCCTTCCCCGTCGCCTTTGCCAATGCTGTCGGGAGCCAAATCTTCGGGCACTACATGGGCCAGGTCATTGCGACCAAGGTAGGAAACGGCCAATTCGCGGAAGATATAATCCAGAATTGACGTCGCCATCTTGATGGTGTCGTTACCTTCGACAATGCCCGACGGGTCAAAGCGGGTGAAGGTGAAGGCTTCAACGTATTCTTCCAGCGGAACGCCGTACTGCAGGCCGATGGAAATGGCGATAGCGAAGTTGTTCATCAGGGAACGGAAAGCAGCGCCTTCCTTGTGCATATCGATAAAGATTTCGCCAAGGGGGCCATCTTCATACTCGCCCGTGCGCAAATACACTTTGTGCCCGCCAACCACCGCTTTCTGGGTGTAGCCCTTGCGACGATGAGGTAATTTTCGGCGTTGAGTGATAAAACGCTCAACAATGCGTTCGGCAACAATTTCGGCGCGCAGGGTATCGGACGCCTCGGCAATTTCGTCCATCGTGTCCAGATCGTCGGCATCAAGAAGCTGCGCTTGCAAAGGTTGGGACAGTTTCGAGCCATCCCGGTACAAGGCGTTTGCTTTCAGGGCCAAACGCCATGACAACATGTAGGCTTCCATGCAGTCTTCGATGGAGGCGTTGTTTGGCATGTTGATGGTTTTGGAAATAGCGCCTGAAATGAACGGCTGCGAAGCCGCCATCATCCGGATATGGCTTTCAACTGACAGGAATCGTTTGCCTGTGCGACCACAAGGATTGGCGCAATCAAAGACGGGCAGGTGCTCGTCTTTTAAATGCGGTGCGCCTTCCATTGTCATCGAGCCGCAAACATAGATGTTGGCGGCATCGATTTGGTCCCTGGGAAAGCCCAATTCGGTCAGTATGTCGAAGGACACATTGTCCAGGTCTTCGGGGCTTAACCCCAGGGTCTCGGTGCAGAAACTTTCGCCCAACGTCCACTTGTTAAAAGCGAACTTGATGTCGAAAGCTTCCATCAATTCTTTTTCAACCGCTTTCAGGGCTTCATCCGTAAAGCCTTTTTCACGTAAAGAGTCGTGGTTGATGCCCGGGGCACCTTCAAGGGTGCCATGTCCTTCGGCATATCCCTTGATGTCCTTGATTTGACGCTCCGAATAACCCAGACGGTTGAGGGCTGTCGGCACCATGCGGTTGATGATTTTGAAGTATCCGCCGCCGGCCAGTTTTTTGAATTTGACGAGGGCGAAATCCGGTTCGATGCCGGTTGTGTCGCAATCCATGACCAGACCGATGGTGCCTGTCGGGGCGATAACACTAACCTGGGCGTTGCGGAAACCATGCTCCTGGCCCAGTTCCAAAGCCCGGTCCCAGGCGGCGCGCGCCGCCACTGATAATGTGGCGTCGGGTGAGCCTTCGGCAACCAGCGGCACCGGGGCAATGTTCAAATCTTCGTAACCTGCGGCTTCGCCGTAAGCGGCGCGGCGGTGGTTGCGAATAACCCGTAACATTGCCTCTGCATTGTCATGGTAGCCCGGGAAGGCGCCCATCTCGGCGGCCATTTCGGCCGACGTCGCGTAAGAAACACCTGTCATCAGAGCCGAAACAGAAGCACAGATGGTGCGTCCGGCTTCTGAATCGTAAGGAATGCCAGCGGCCATCAGGTAGCCGCCAATATTGGCAAAGCCCAAACCAAGGGTACGGAATTTGTAGGATAGCTGTGCAATCCGTTCTGACGGGAATTGCGCCATCAGGACCGACACTTCCAGTGTTATTGTCCACAGGCGAACGGCATGTTCAAAAGCCTCGACATCGAAGGCAGCCTCGCCACCCTTGTTCTCAATCAAAAACGACATCAGGTTCAGTGACGCCAGGTTGCAAGCGGTGTCATCCAGGAACATGTATTCCGAACACGGGTTGGAGGCATTGATGCGACCACTTTCGGGGCAGGTATGCCAGTCATTGATGGTGGTATCGAACTGCAATCCCGGATCGGCACAGGCCCAGGCGGCTTGACCGATCTGTTCCCACAATTCACGCGCCTTGATGCGCTTGGAAATGCTGCCATCCGTGCGTTGCAGTAGTTCCCAGTCACCGTCTTCAAGAACCTTTTGCAGGAAATTGTCAGTGATCCGGACCGTGTTGTTGGAGTTTTGTCCCGAAACCGTCAGATACGCTTCCGAATCCCAATCCGTATCGAAGACCGGGAAAGAAATTTCTGTATAGCCCTGCTGGGCGAACTGAATGACCCGTTGAACGTAGTTTTCCGGGATCATCGCTTTACGAGCAGCGATGATGGCGATTTTCAGGTTGCTGTTCTTTTTGGGATCGAAGTTGCAGTCGCTGTCGCCATCATTCTCGCAACCCTCGCCGTCGCAGCCCTGAAGGCAAGCCTGCATGACCAGATTCATGTGAACTTCGGCTTGCCTTGATCCTGTGACAAGGGCGGCAACTTTCTGCTCCTCGCGAACTTTCCAGTTAATGAATTGCTCGACATCGGGATGATCGACATCGACGACGACCATCTTGGCGGCGCGCCGGGTTGTGCCGCCGGACTTGATGGCGCCAGCTGCACGGTCACCGATTTTCAGGAAACTCATCATTCCCGAAGATTTGCCACCGCCCGAAAGGTTTTCATTCTCGCCGCGCAAGCGCGAGAAGTTGGTGCCGGTCCCAGATCCGTACTTGAACAGGCGCGCCTCCCGCACCCATAAGTCCATAATGCCGCCTTCATTGACCAGATCGTCGCTGATGCCCTGAATGAAGCAAGCATGGGGTTGGGGATGTTCGTAGGCGGATTTTGACTGAACCAGTTTGCCGCTGCGGAAATCGACGAACGAGTGACCCTGGGCCGGGCTGTCGATGCCGTAAGCCCAGTGCAGTCCGGTATTGAACCACTGCGGCGAGTTTGGCGCTCCAACCTGGGTCGCCAACATATAGCGCATTTCATCAAAATAGGCTTTGGCGTCGGCCTCCGAATCGAAGAAACCACCTTTCCAGCCCCAGTAGGTCCAGGTTCCGGCAAGCCGGTCAAATACCTGCTTGGCCGAACTTTCACCACTGCTGCGTTCGTTTTCAGGCAGGTCTCTGCAGGCTTTATCGTCGGCGGCGTTGCGCCATAACCAGGATGGGATATCCTTTTCCTTAACGGCCTTCAGCATGGCCGGAACGCCCGCCTTGCGGAAATATTTTTGCGCCAGCACATCGCAGGCGACTTGCGACCACGCGGCCGGGACCTCCATACGGTCTAGCTGGAAGACAACAGAACCATCCGGATTGCGAATCTCACTGGCCGTATGACGGAATTCAATTGAATCATAAGGTGATTCGTTTTTGTTGGTGAATAGACGTGTAACGCGCATGAAGCCCCCAAATTGGCCCTGAATGTTATTCCTTGACGAGTACCCGTTATGGGTCAAACTCGCCGGTTCTTTATTTGTTTTTATCCGGGGCTCCCCACCCTGGAATCATCCGGCCTGTGGCGACCAATAATCCATCGCCTGACGCAAATTCTTGTGTGAAACACTAGATAGCGTGTCTGCCCAAGCTCGAGGCACAAAATGTAGTTTATCGTTGCCTGTCACGCAACAATAAAATTTTGTCTAAAATTTTATGTATGTGGGCATGAAAGTTCAAATATCCCAAAAATATCAATGAGTTATGAGGTGGTGGTGAATTTGACCATCAACAAAAAAATCTTTTTATGGCTAAAATGCTCTTTCGCCATGGTTGTGAATAACTTTCGCTTCGTGAGGGCCAAAAAGCCGTTTTGATTGAGTCGGTTGCGGCTTTCACTTGATATTTTAAAGCAGTCGCTGGGCTTGCCCGGACAATTGGCAGGGAGAAGGTAAAATTTCAGAAAATCAGAACGAATCGCATTTAAGTCATACTCTGGACGCGACCCTGATCAAGTGCCATATTTGCGCCATCAAATTTCGCCAGTATAAATGTCTTATATAAATGTAAGTGAATTTAGAGGACCACATGATTACCGGTACGTTGCTCTATACATGGTTTAAGGGTGAATTGGTTGGCACCGACGTTTTTTCAAACCGTTACTACCGCTCTCGAGGGGCCAAGCTTTCGGGCCGCGAGCGGCGTTGGGTTCTCTATCACGGCAAGACGGAGGCCTCATCGGTTCCGGCGGAATGGCATTCATGGCTGCATCACACAACCGATGCGCCATTGACCGAAAGTGCTGCCCAGTTGCGTTCATGGCAGAAAGAGCACGAGCCCAATGCCAGCGGTACCTCCGATGCCTATTTACCGCAGGGACATGAATACAAGGGTGGCCATCGGGCCGCCGCGACTGGTGATTATCAGTCCTGGTCGCCAGATAACTAAAGAAAACCGTGCCCCAAGAACCATCCCGACAATCCTGGAATCCGGAAGGTTACGAGCGTAACGCCGGGTTTGTATCCGATTTGGGCGCAGCCGCCATGGATTTGCTGGCCCCGAAAGCCGGTGAACGAATCCTCGACCTTGGTTGCGGCCATGGCAAGTTGACGGAAAAAATCGTCGCTCTGGGGGCAGATGTTCTGGCCATTGACGCCAGTGCTGAACAGGTTGAAGGGGCGCGCGCCCGCGGCATTGACGCCCACATCATGAACGCCAGCGCGCTTGCTTTCGAGGACCGGTTTGACGCTGTTTTCTCGAACGCCGTCCTGCACTGGATCAAAGACGCCAGCAGCGTTATCGAAGGCGTCAAAAGGGCGCTGGTTCCTGGTGGCCGCTTTGTCGGTGAGTTTGGTGGCGCGGGCAATGTCGCTCGTGTTGCCCAGAGCGTTGAGCGGGTCATGGAAAAGCGCGGCCTTGCCATTGCCGATTACTGGCCCTGGTATTTTCCCACGGTGGAGGACTATGGCGGACACCTGCAAGCAGCCGGATTGACCCTTGGTCATATGGAGTTGTTTGCCCGTCCAACCCCGCTTCCAGGCGACATCACAGGCTGGCTCGAAACGTTCGGTGAAAGTTTCATCAAGGCCATACCCGAGGACGAGCAGACGATTTTTTTGCAGGATGTTCGTGATGATCTGGCTCCTGACTTGCAGGATAAACAAGGCGTCTGGACGGTAGATTATGTGCGTCTGCGTTTTCAGGCATTCCTTCCATGAGGATCATCGGGTTTTTCGGTTTTCTGTTTTTATTGCTGACGTCACCAGGGGTTCAGGCCGATCCGTTCAATACCGCCGTCTTGCAGGGACTGGACAAGGTAACAGCGCGGGTTTCGACCATTGAGGTGCCACTTGGCGATACCGCCAAGTTCGGGGCGCTGGAAATTATCGTTCGCGCCTGCGACAAGCGGCCACCGGAAGAAACGCCCGAAAGTGCGGCCTTTCTCGATGTTTGGGAAGTTCGCCCGGGTGAGCCTGCGGTCAGTATCTTCCGTGGCTGGATGTTCGCGTCCTCCCCGGCACTATCGGCGCTGGAACATCCGGTTTATGACGTCTGGCTGCTCGATTGCGTCAATACCGCCTCGACCGAAGACCAGGACTCCTCATCCGAAACATCGAACTGAAACTTGGCGTCGGATTCCATGGCATGGTTCAGGGCCACCAGATAATCGCGGGCAGGAATTTCAATGGCCCCGAATTTTTTCAGGTGATCAGTAACAAATTGCGTGTCGAGTAAGTGCATGTTGCAATACTTCAGTCGCGCCACCAGGTGGACGAGGGCGACCTTCGAGGCGTCGGTCTCGTGGGAGAACATGCTCTCGCCACAAAAAGCGCCATTCAAGGAAACCCCGTAAAGACCACCAACAAGTTTTCCATCAAGACGGCATTCGACGCTGTGGGCGAGTCCCAATCGGTGAAGTTCCGTATAGGCGTCGATAATCTGGTCGTTGATCCAGGTGCCTTGATCGGGCCTTGGCGTTTCGGCGCAGGCTTCAATGACGGCCGGAAAGTCGATGTTAAAACCGACACTGAAGTGGCGCTTCCGGATGGTCTTTTTCAGGCTGCGGGTGACGTGGAATGTATCAAGGGGCAAAACGCCCCGGACTTGCGGATCAACCCAAAAGATCGACGGGTCATGGCGTGATTCGGACATCGGGAAAATACCGGTGGCGTAAGCGCGAACCAGTAACTGGGGGTTTAGTAGGTTCGGTACGGGTGTGGCGGGGGCCATCGTTTAATCGTCAAGACCGACAAATTTTTCCAGCCAGTGGATATCGTAGTCGCCGTTGACGAAATCAACTTCCGACATCAGTTTTTGATGAAGCGGGATCGAGGTTTCGATGCCGTCGATAACGTATTCGGCGAGCGAGCGCCTGAGGCGCATCAGGCATTCGTTACGGTTGGCACCGTGGACGATCAGTTTGGCGATCATCGAATCATAATAGGGCGGCACCACATAACCTGAATAAATGGCTGAATCGACGCGCACGCCAAGGCCTCCCGGTGCGTGATAATCACCGATGGTGCCCGGCGACGGCATGAAGGTTTCGGGGTGTTCGGCATTGATCCGGCATTCGATGGCGTGGCCGGAAAAACGAACATCGTCCTGCTCGTAGCCCAGCGGCGCACCGGCGGCGATACGGACCATCTCGCGGACGATATCAAGGCCGGTAATCATTTCAGTGATCGGGTGTTCGACCTGCAGTCGGGTGTTCATTTCGATGAAATAAAATTCACCGTCCTCGTACAGGAATTCAATAGTTCCGGCGCTGCGGTAGCCAATTTTCCTGACCGCCTCGGCGGCGATGGTGCCAATTTTCCGGCGCGTGTCCTCGTTCAATGCCGGGGAGGGGGCTTCCTCAAGGATTTTCTGGTGGCGTCGTTGAAGCGAGCAATCGCGCTCCCCCAGGTGAACCACATTACCAAAGCCGTCAGCGAGAACCTGAATTTCGATATGCCGCGGCTTGGTCAGGTATTTTTCAAAATAGACCTCACCGTTGCCGAAGGCGGCCTCGGCTTCCTTCTGCGCCATCTGGATCGCGCCGGGCAGTTCATCAGCCGACGTGGCCAGCTTCATGCCGCGACCACCGCCACCCGCCGTCGCCTTGACCAACACTGGGTAGCCAATGTCGGTTGCGGTCTTCAAGGCGGTATCTATATCGTTGACGGCGCCATCAGATCCCGGAACCACCGGAATACCGGCGTCCTTGACGGCCTGTTTGGCGGCGATCTTGTCGCCCATCAGGGTGATGTGTTCGGGCTTGGGGCCGATGAAGGTAAAGCCGTGTTCTTCGACCATGGTCGCAAAAGAAGCATTTTCGGACAGGAAACCGTAACCGGGATGAATGGCGTCGGCATTGGAAATGGCGGCGGCTGACAGGATCGCCGGAACACTCAGGTAACTATCCTTGGCCGCCGGTGGGCCGATGCAAATACTTTCATCGGCAAGACGCACATGCATTGCCGTTTCATCGGCCGTCGAATGAACGGCAACGGTGCGGATGCCCATTTCCCGGCAGGCACGCTGGATGCGCAGGGCAATTTCACCACGATTGGCAATGAGAACTTTCTCGAACATTGGTTACTCGATAATCATCAGCGGCTCGCCAAATTCAATGGGCGTTCCGTTGTCGATGAAAACACGCGTCACTTTGCCTGCTCTGGCAGCCTTGATCGGGTTGAAGACTTTCATGGCCTCGATCAGCAACAACGTGTCGCCTTCAGAAACCTGATCACCGATTTTAACGAACGGCGGTGTTTCAGGGTCGGCAGCGGTGTAGGCGGTGCCAACCATGGGCGAGACAACAACGCCGGGATGATCGGCATGGGAGCCTGCATCATCGGCAGGGGTGCCAGAAGCTTCCGCCTTTGGCGCTTCCATTGGTGCTGGAACCGGTGTGCTGGCGATGGCGCCACCCTTGGCCACCCGCAGGTGCCATTCGTCGGTGCCGTATTCGATTTCGCTCAGGCCGGTTTCATCAAGCAGTCCGGCCAGTTGACGCACAAGGTCTTCGTCAATTTTGGATTTTTTCGGGTTTTTATCAGCCATGGGATCAGCTACCAGCCTTTTGTTTTATTCAGAACTGTTGTTGAGGATTCTTGCCGCCGCATCAAGGGCCATTTCATAACCGTAGCCGCCGAAGCCGCAAATCATCCCCACGGCGGCCTTGGAAACGAAGGAATGATGGCGGAATTCTTCGCGTTGGTGAATGTTTGATAAATGCACTTCGATCACCGGAATGTCACAAGCCTTCAGGGCGTCGAGCAAAGCCACAGACGTATGGGTATAGGCCCCGGCATTGACAACGATAAGATCAGCCTCGTTGCGCGCCTGTTGAACCCAGTCGACCAGCTCGCCTTCCGTATTGGATTGGCGAAAGGTGACGCTAAGTCCAAGTGTCTCGGCGCGGGCCACTGATTTGGCCTCGATATCGGCCAGAGTCTCGTTGCCGTAAACGTCGGGCTCGCGGGTGCCCAGCATATTCAGGTTAGGGCCGTTAAGGACCAGAATTCTAGATGACATGGTTCGTTCTTAAGTTGTTCAGAATGAACCGGTTTTATAGCATGGGCGATAAACACTTTGAAAATGATTTCCGGGCACGTCATAACAGGACTGGTTGACCTCTAAAGAAACAGGACAGTTATGCAGATTACCATCAATGGCGAAGCGCAAAGTTTTGATGCGGCTTTGAATGTAGAACAATTGCTGGGCCAAATCGGCCTGGATCACCGCAAGGTTGCCGTTGAGCGCAACCTGGAAATCGTGCCCAAGTCGCGCTACGGGGAAACCGTGCTGGGCGATGGTGATAAGCTGGAAATTGTCCACTTTATTGGCGGCGGCGCTCCCGAAGACGATGATCCACTTGTTATTGATGGTCGAAAGCTTGGCTCACGGTTGATTATCGGCACCGGAAAATACGCCGACTATGAACAGAATCGCCTGGCCCTTGAGGCTTCGGGAGCAGAAATGGTCACTGTCGCGGTGAGACGGGTCAACCTGACGGATCCGAATGCGCCGATGCTGATGGATTCAATCGACCCCAAAAAATACATCTACCTCCCAAATACAGCCGGTTGCTTCACCAAGGATGACGCGCTGCGGACTCTGCGACTGGCGCGCGAGGCTGGCGGCTGGGATCTGGTTAAACTGGAGGTGCTTGGAGACGAGAAAAGCCTCTATCCGCGCATGATCCAAACGCTGGAGGCCACAGAAACCCTTATTGCTGACGGCTTCAAGGTGATGGTCTATTGCTCCGACGATCCTATGTTATGCCAGGAACTGGAAGCCATGGGCTGTGTCGCCATCATGCCGCTGGGTGCGCCCATCGGTTCGGGGCTGGGTATTCAGAACCCGGTCAACATCCGCATGATCGTCGAGCAATCAAAGGTGCCGGTGATCGTCGATGCCGGTGTCGGCACGGCCTCTGACGCCACTGTCGCCATGGAACTTGGCTGTGACGGGGTGCTGATGAACACCGCCATTGCCGGGGCTGGTGATCCGGTGCGTATGGCCCGGGCCATGAAACACGCTGTCATCGCCGGGCGCGAAGCCTACCTTGCCGGACGGATGGCCAAAAAAATGTACGCCGATCCATCCTCGCCACTGGCCGGGCTTATATAAAAAAACCAAAAAGGAAGCATCATGGACGAAAAAATGTTTGAAAAGGGACTGGCCAAACGAAAGGCCACGCTGGGCGATGAGTATGTTGAAGGCGTCATGGAAAACGCCGACGATTTCGCCCGCCCGTTTCAGGAAGCCATGACCGCCTGGTGCTGGGGTTTCGGCTGGGGTGATGAGGTCATTGACGAGAAAACCCGCTCGATGATGAATTTGGCGATGATCGGGGCGCTGGGCAAAATGCACGAATGGGAACTGCATTGCCGCGGCGCTTTGAAAAACGGCGTCTCGGTTGAAGAAATACGCGCCATCGTCCACGTCATCAGCATCTACTGCGGCGTCCCCCAGGGAGTGGAATGCTTCCGTCATGCCCGCAAGGTGCTTGAGGAAGAAGGCAAGCTTTAAGGGTTTAGAAATTTATAATCATTATGAATAAAAAACGTGATCCAATAATCGAAGGGTAATGATTGATGAATTTCATGCTTTCGTCTTACGAGGTTCATCATCAAAATCAATGGGATTTTGATGATGAGGTTTTGCCGGGAGTTATCTATGGGGTGGCAGACGAATTGCTCAGTCCAGCCTATTGGGCCCTGCGTTGTAAAACAATCGAAGAACAAAAACGTGATTTCGTAAACCGTTACGGATCCTTGGAAGAGGAGGTTGGGTTCTGTCTTCTTGGTGGATATGGCGTTACAGTTGAGGTGGCAACAGCATTTTTCGTACGCTTGAAAAATATAGGAGTATTT
This sequence comes from Rhodospirillaceae bacterium, assembly GCA_018662005.1. Taxonomy (NCBI): domain Bacteria; kingdom Pseudomonadati; phylum Pseudomonadota; class Alphaproteobacteria; order Rhodospirillales; family Rhodospirillaceae; species Rhodospirillaceae bacterium. The sequence continues at coordinate 19,857 of JABJHA010000053.1, forward strand.
AACCCAAACATATGCATCGAAGAGCCGGAAATTCTCAATGCACTTCTCGAGCCGTTGCCCATAAAAGGGAGGTTGCAACGCTATCGTTTCCCCAAACAGAGGTCGAAGAGGTTATCCAATGCGATGGAGTTTCTTGCGACTACACCACTTGATTTACAAGATGCGATAACTTTTCGCGATGATCTTCAAAAGATCAGTGGAATAGGTCCAAAGACTGCCAGTTGGATTACGCGAAACTGGTTAAATTCAGATGATGTAGCAATCATTGATATCCATATATTAAGGGCTGGTTGGGCTATCAATCTTTTTGATAAGAAAATACGACTGCCGAGGGATTATTTCTCTCTAGAAAAAAAATTCTTGAAACTAGCTGAAGCCATTGATGTACGTGCGTCAATTCTTGACGCTGTTATCTGGTCTGATATGCGAACATTTGGATCACGTTTGCTTAGAAGGCTTGACGTTGTATGAAATGTCCTAATACCTTAGATTAGTACTTATAGGAAGAGGATACTATTATGGGTGGTAGCGGAACAGGCTCTGGATATCCAACAAGGGGCGGAGGGGGTGCTGAGGGTGATTGCGATCTTCAAATCCAAGCTACTTTATTCGGACCTGTCCTGGCAGTTGTGTCGGGGCTGAATGTTGGTGACATTCTAGATATTGTATTGTTGCCAAGTGGTGCGACGTCTTCGGTTGCAGTAATGACACGAAGCGCTCCTATTCAGCAGGCGGGAACAATAGCCGGTGTTTCCCAACAAGCCGAACTCGTTAGATGCATTCAGGACGGTATAAACTATGAGGCGGAGGTGATTCAATTAGCAGGCCCCACCGTACGTCTAGATATCAGAATGGCCTAAATCCAATGATTGTTGTTGGAGGGTATTACCTCGAACAGTGTGTGAAGCCACATGAAAAGGTGGGTTTTGGTTCTGGTGGTAGAGCTGCGATGGCAATAGCATCTGCAGGAGTACCAGTTGATTGGTATTATTATAGCCCTTCGGAGGACTGTCGTCGTGTTGCTCTTTCTTTAGCCCACGAGAATATTGCGCATTTTCCGCATGACTCTGATGCACTTATTACATTTCGATATTTCCACCCCTTATCCTCTCCAGTCTACTCACCCAGCAATCCGGCAATTAGCCCATCGATTGAGGTTGAAGGCGATGTGGTGCTGCGCTTCGGTTTCATGGAGGGAGATGCTGTGGTTAGGGGAGGGCGGGTAATTTACGATCCCCAATCTCCAAATGAACCAATAAGTTACTCAAAAAATGGCTCGATTGCGAGCAATTTAGCCATTGTATTGAATGCAACAGAAGTCCGGAAGTTGGGCCGGTCAGATGATGAGACCGAAGCTGTTAAGAAAGTAGGCACAATAGATAATGCAGATGTGGTGTTGGTGAAAGCAGGTGCCGAGGGGTGTCGTGTTTACCTGTCTGGGGAACTCCAAGGAACTGTCCCACCTTACAAATCGGAGCGAGTATACAAGATCGGCTCAGGAGATGTGTTTAGCGCTTCTTTTGCATACCAATGGGGGGTTTTAGGAAAAAGCGAAATGGAAAGTGCCGATGTCGCTTCTCGCTGCACGTCCCAGTATTGTGAGACACGCCTTCCGACTGTCCTGGCCAATGAGGACTTGAAAAGACTGAAATCAATAGAAAGGAAACGCGAGGGGAGAATTTATATAGCTGGTCCCTTTTTCACGGTTGGAGAGTTATGGGTAATTGAGGAAGCATGGAAAGCTCTGACCGAACTCGGGGCGGAGGTGTTCTCCCCCTATCATGCTGTAGGATTTGGTTCAGCAGATCAGGTTGCAGATGCCGACCTTAAGGGATTGGACGAGTGCACAGCAGTTCTTGCATTCATTGATGGGTGTGATCTTGGGACAATATTTGAGATTGGCTATGCACGATCAAAAAATGTTCCAGTTGTCGCGTTATCTGAAAATGCCAAAGATGGAGATTTGACGATGCTCACGGGAACTGGGTGCATTCTGATCGATGATTTCTCGACTGCGATTTATCGGGCCGCTTGGGAAAGCTGGCGGTGAGGCTGTTGCTATTTTCTGGCGGCGTTGAATCAACATGTCTTGCACATGAACTTCAGCCTGATCTTCTCTTAACAATCGATTATGGACAGAAACCTGTATTGGGTGAAACTAGAGCGGCGACGACAATCGCATCAAGGCTTTCGCTTAGGCATGAATTGATTAGTGTTCCGATGCAAGAAATGGGTCGTGGCGATATGGCTGGTTCTCATCCAGCAAGAGATGAGGCCATCCCAGAATGGTGGCCATACCGCAATCAAATGCTGATAACTCTTGCAGCTATGCGTTATGAGCGTGAGGGACTTCAGGAAATCATTATTGGCACTATGAAAACAGACTCCGTCCATTCAGATGGCACACAACAGTTTATTACAAACATTGATGTACTAATGAGGTGCCAAGCGCCGTATGTGACTGTTGTTGCTCCCGCGATTAATATGACAACGCTAGAACTCGTTGGGCGTTCTAGAACCCCAAGAGAACTTTTGGGTTGGACGCATTCATGCCATCGTTCATCTATAGCATGCGGAGTTTGTCGTGGCTGCTATAAGACGATTCAGCTTTTCAAAGAGCTTGATGAGGAAGGAAAAATATAAGGGTTACTTGTCGCCGGGGCGGCGCATGAAGGCCGGGACGTTGCCGCTGTCGCCGAATTTCTGCTTTTCGTCGCCTGAATTCTGGGCCGGTCGCGGTTGCTGCTGAGGCCGGGCCTGTTTTTGCCGTTGGGGCTGCGGTTTGGCGGCCTCTTTATCTGCCGGTTTATCTGCCGGTTTTTCGTCCCTGGGTTGGCGTCCACGTCCACGGCCACGTCCACCACGTGAGCGGTTGCGCTCGCGTTCCTGCTTAGGGGCGGCTTGCTCACTGGTTTGTTCTTGAGCTTTAGCTGGGACTTGATCCGGGGTCTGTTCTTCTGCGGCCTCTTTAGGCGTGTCCTCTTTATCGGGGGTGGCCTTGACCGGTTTGGGGTTTTCGACGACTTTGAAGCCTGTTTGACCGAATGGTGGGATTTCCTTGCCGATCAGCCTGGTGATCGCCTCGATATACTTGCGGTCTTCGGCGACGGCAATGGTGTAGGCGTGGCCCTGGAGACCGGCGCGTCCGGTGCGGCCGATACGGTGAACGTAGTCTTCGGCGTGGCTCGGCACGTCGAAATTAAAGACATGGCTTAGGGCCGGAATGTCGAGGCCACGGGCCGCAACATCACTGCAAATCATGTAGGTGAACTTGTTTTCCTTGAACCGTTGCAGCATTTCCATGCGCGCCGGTTGCGCCATATCTCCATGCAACTGGCCGACGGAGTAACCGTGCTTGGTCATGGATCGGTGAAGGGTGCCGATATCGCGCTTTCGGTTGCAGAAAATAAGCGCGTCCTTGACGTCTTCCTGGGCAATCAGCCTGCGAAGGGCTGCGCGTTTTTCTTTTTGCCCGCCACCGGGGCGTCGCCCATCGCCGTGCGGAACCATGATCAGTCCCTGGGTGATGGTCTCGTCGCTGGTTTCCAGCTTGGCGATGGTGATTTCTTTCGGGTTCATCAGGAATTTGTCGGCAAGACGGCGAATTTCCGGGGCCACGGTGGCCGAGAAAAACAAGGTCTGACGCATCGGTGAAATCAGCGAGACGATCTTTTCAACATCGGGGATGAAGCCCATGTCGAGCATCCGGTCCGCTTCGTCGATAACCAGAATCTTGACATCGGTCATCAGCAGGCGTCCGCGCTCAAACAAATCAAGCAGCCGACCGGGGGTGGCGATCAGCACGTCGGGGCCGCGGTCGATGACTTTCAATTGTTCGTTCATGGACGAGCCGCCGATCAGCAGCGCCTTGCTCAATTTGTGGTACTTGCCGTAGGTGTCGAAGTTGTCGGCAACCTGGGCAGCAAGCTCGCGTGTCGGCTCGAGAATCAACGAGCGCGGCATCCGCGCTTTTGCCCGGCCCGAGGCCAGCACGTCGATCATCGGCAGGGTGAAGCCGGCCGTCTTGCCAGTGCCGGTCTGCGCGCAACCCAAAATGTCGCGGCCCATCAGCACAATAGGAATGGCCTGCTCCTGAATGGGAGTGGGGGTGGTGTAACCTGCGTCTTCGACGGCTTTTAGGACGCCGTCGCCAAGTCCAAGATCTGAAAAATTCATATGGTTTGGGATAGATGGGCACCAACAAATGATGCCTTTGATCCCCGTCCTTAAGTTGAGGAAAGCGGGATATTAGGCTTTCCGTGCTTTAAGTCAATAATGAAGGTCGATAGAATCCCATATGACTTAACAGATTCTTGTAAATTTCAAAGAAAGCTTCCCGCCCATGTTGATTAAGGCTGACCGTTCGGCGCTACTGGTTATTGATATTCAGGACAAATTGGCCCCTGCGATGAACAATATCGAAGGGGTTGTTGAGAACACCTCAATTTTGATGCGCGCGGCGTCCCGCCTGAAGGTGCCACAGCTGGTTTCGGAGCAATATCCGCAAGGGTTGGGGGCAACCATTGAACCGCTGGCCGAACTGGGCATTGGCGAGGTCGTAGCCAAGGTGACGTTTTCCTGCATGGCAGACGCGGACTATGGGCCGCGCTTTAAGGCCCTTGGTCGTGCACAGGCGGTGATTGTCGGGGTTGAAGCCCATGTCTGCGTGCTGCAAACGGCAATGGATTTACTGGAACAAAATGTGCAAGTCTTCGTGGTTGCTGATGCGACAACCTCGCGCAGCCCGGACAACCATTCCATGGGGTTGCACAGGTTGAGTGGCGCGGGGGCGGAAATTGTCACCACGGAAATGGTGTTGTTTGAATGGCTGGGTCAGGCGGGAACGCCTGAGTTCAAGGATATAAGTAAATTTATCAAATAGTTAGCGTCATTTATTAAGAGTTTGATTCGGATGGAAAAGACTCACCTACTGCTGTTGCCGGGGCTGCTGTGCGACGAAAATTTATGGTCCCATCAGATCAGGACGCTGGCGGACATCGCCGACGTTTCTGTCGCCGATCTGACCCGCGATGACAGTATAGAAGCGATGGCGGCGCGGACGTTGAGCGAAGCCCCCGAAACCTTCGCCCTGGCCGGATTATCCATGGGCGGTTATGTGGCCCAGGAAATTTTGCGTCAGGCCCCTGATCGGGTGCAACGTCTGGCCCTGCTTGATACGTCGGCCTTGCCCGATAGTGACGAGCAACGCAAACGCCGCACCGGCTTTATCAATCTGACCCTGGAAGGCAAATTCAGGGGGGTTACGAAACGTCTGCTGCCGCTGCTCATTCATCAAGACAGGTTGACTGATGAAGATCTGACCAACTCAATCATGACGATGGCTGAACATATCGGCGAGGAGGCGTTTATCCGCCAACAGCATACGATTATGAGCCGCAAAGATGGCTTTGAGGTTCTCTCGCGTGTTAATTGTCCGGCGGTGGTGATATGTGGGGCACAGGATAACCTGACCCCGCCTGAACAGCATCAGGCAATGGTTGACGCCATTCCCGGCGCTGTCCTTGTTGTAATTGAAGATTGCGGCCATTTGTCGACACTGGAACGACCCTATGCGGTCAGCGCGGCCATGCGCTATTGGTTACAGGTATAAAAATATGACCGGTCTAATTCTTCCCTACGAGGAAACCGTACCGACAATTTCCGATGACGCCTTTATCGCCCCCAACGCCACCATCATCGGTGATGTTGTGATCGGCGATGACAGTGGCGTCTGGTTCAATTGCCTGCTGCGCGGTGACGTCAATGAAATCCGCGTCGGTGAGCGAACCAACATTCAGGATGGCACCATCGTCCATGTTTCGGGTGAAGGGCAGGGAACTTATATTGGCAATGACATCACCATCGGTCATATGGCCCTGATCCATGCCTGCACGCTCGAAGATGGCTGTTTCATTGGCATGAACGCAACGGTCATGGATGGCGCTGTCATCGAAAGTGGCGCTATTGTCGCCGCCGGGGCGCTTGTGTCACCGGGTAAAACCATTCCCGCCGGTCAGTTGTGGGGCGGCACACCGGCTCGTTACTTGCGCGACCTTACCCAGAGCGACCTTGAAATGATAGCCTACACAGCGCCCCATTATGTCAAGTTGGCCCATCGATATCGCAAAGGTTTGGCAGAGCAGTGAGTAGCAATAAATCCAATAATAAGACCCTGATCAAACAGGTTCTGGATGGCCAGCCGCGTGCCATAGCCCGGATGATGTCAAAGGCCGAAACCGGCTCCCCTGATGACCGCGCCGCCATGGCTGAAATTTTCACCCATAGCGGTCGCGCCCATATCATTGGGCTAACCGGCGTTCCGGGCAGTGGCAAGTCAACACTGGTGCGCTCGCTGGCCCTGGAATTCCGGAAAAGCGGCCGCAAGGTCGGTATTATCGCCGTTGATCCCTCCAGCCCGTTTTCAGGTGGCTCGATTCTTGGTGACCGGGTGCGGATGCATGATTTGACAGGGGACGAGGGTGTTTTCATTCGTTCCATGGCGACCGGCGGGGCGCTTGGCGGCCTGGCCCGTCCGGCCCTTGATACGGTCGATGTTCTGGATGCCGCCGGCTTCGATCTGGTGCTTATAGAAACCGTCGGTGTTGGCCAGGATGAAGTTGATATCGTAAGCGCCGCCCATAGCGTTGTCGTTGTTTCAGCCCCCGGGCTGGGCGATGAAATTCAGGCGATCAAGGCCGGTGTTCTGGAAATTGCCGATATTCACGCGGTCTCCAAGTGTGACCGGGACGATGCTTTACGCACCATTGCCGATCTTCAAGGAATGCTGGCGCTGGGCAGACAGAACAGGGGCTCGAAAATCTGGAAGCCTCCTGTTATCGCGACCAGTGCCGAGCGGGATACGGGAATTGTTGAACTGGTCGCCTCAATTGACGAGCATTTTGAACATTTGAATGCTTCAGGCGAGATCGAAATTCGCAAACGCCGGATTGCAGAGATGAGGATTTTAAAATCTGCCGAAGATGTTGTCCGCGAACGTTTGCGTAAACAGCGTGACGGCAAACTTGCCGACCTGCTAGACAAGGCCATGGACCGAACCCTTGATCCGCACAGTGCGGCCCTTGCATTACTCGACGGCTTTCGCGAAAAAGGAGAAGACCCCAAGTGACGAACCTCGATCTTGAATTTGTTCGCAGCCAGTTTCCGGCATTTTCCCAGGAAAACCTCCGTGGCTGGGGCTTTTTTGAAAATGCCGGTGGCTCCTACGCCTGCGCTCAGGTCATTGACCGGCTGAACAGGTATTACCGCGAAACAAAAGTTCAGCCCTACGGCCCATACCCGGCCTCAAAACGGGCGGGCGAGGAAATGGACAGTGGGCGGGCCCGGATGGCCGGTTTGCTCAATGCGGACGTCAATGAAATCAGTATCGGTCCTTCGACATCGCAAAACAGCTACGTCATTGCAAATGCCTTACGCGGCGGGCTTGGTGAGGGCGATGAGATTATCGTCACCAATCAGGACCACGAAGCCAACAGCGGTGTTTGGCGACGGTTGGGGGTGCAAGGTGTCGACGTTCGCGAATGGCAAGTCAACCCGGTCAGTGGTGAGCTTGATCTGGCGGATTTGGATAAGTTGCTATCGGCGAAGACCCGGTTTGTCACGATGCCCCATTGTTCCAACATCGTCGGCCAGATTAATGATGTGACGGCGGCGGCGGAAAAAGTCCACGACTCAGGCGCCTTGTTGGTGGTTGACGGTGTTTCCTACGCGCCGCACGGCTTTCCCGACTTGGGCAACCTTGGCGCCGATATTTACCTGTTCTCGCTTTACAAGACCTTTGGCCCCCATCAGGGCGTTATTTACGCGCGTGCAGGCATTCAGGATCAACTTGAAAACCAGGGCCATTATTTCAATGCGGATTACCCGGAAAAACGCCTGACGCCAGCCGGGCCCGATCATGCCCAAATCGCCGCGACAAACGGTGTCGCCGATTATTACGAGACCCTCTACGCCCATCATTTTGATGGTCAGGCGAGTCTTGCGGATCAAGCAAAACAGATGAACAGCCTTTTTGCGGCGCACGAGAAAAAGCTGACCAACCAGTTGCTGGATTTCCTGCGTTCGCGAAATGATTTACGGATTTTAGGACCGGTCAACGGGGAGAGAAAAGTTTCAACAATTGCCGTGCAGCCCGATCGTTCGGCACAGGAAATTGCCACGGCTCTTGTCGATAAGAAAATCATGGCGGGTTCAGGTGACTTCTACGCGGTGCGCCTGCTCGAGGCTCTTAACGTGCCGCTGAATCCCGGCGTCTTGCGCCTGTCATTTGTCCATTACACAAGTCAGGCCGAAATCGACCAACTGATAGGGGCGTTGGAGCAAACGCTTTAACGAACCCGGACGTAAGACCCAGGCGCATCTTCAAGGGCTTTCAGCTTTCCAGCACCGGGTTTGCGGGCGGCGACATCTTTTTTTCCGGCCTGCTTTTTTATCCAGTCAGCCCAGTTCGGCCACCACGATCCTTCTGTTCGCTTGGCTGATTTCAACCAGGTTTCCGGGTTCTTTGGGATTTTACTGTAGGTCCAATAACCATATTTCCCCTTTGCCGGTGGATTGACGACACCGGCGATGTGGCCCGAACCGGCCAGCACGAAGCGCACCGGACCGCCATAAAGGGCGGTCGCCTTGTAGGTCGATTTCCAGGGTGCGATATGATCATCACGGGTTGATAGCATGTAGATGGGGATTTTGATTTGCCTGAGGTCGATGGGAACACCAGAAAGTTCGATGCCTCCGGGCTCGACAAGTTTGTTTTCCAGATACATTTTGCGTAAGTAAAAACTGTGCATGGCCGCGGGCATACGGGTTGAATCCGAATTCCAGTACAGCAGGTCAAAGGGGAAGGGGGCCTTTCCGAGCAGGTAATTGTTGACGACGAAGGACCAGATCAAATCATTGTCGCGCATCATGTTAAAGGTACTGGCCATTTCCGTACCGTCGAGATAGCCGCGCGCGAACATCATTTCATCAAGATCATCAATTTGTTCCTCGTCGATAAAAATGCCAAGGTCGCCGGGGTCGGTGAAATCAACCATGGTGCTTAAGAATGTCGCCGACTTGATCCGCGTGTCCTTGATTTCTGCCATGTAGGCAAGGGTTGCGGCGAGCAGGGTGCCGCCAATGCAGTAACCGATTGCGTTGCAGTGCTCTTCTCCGGTGGCTTTGTTGATGGCGCCCAGGCTGTCGAGGATTCCCTCCTGCATGTAATCATCGAAGGTCTTTCCGGCAAAACTTTCATCCGGGTTGACCCAGGATGTGACAAACACCGTATGGCCCTGGTCTGTGGCCCATTTGATCAGGGAATTCTGCGGCCGCAGATCAAGGATATAATATTTATTGATCCATGGGGTGATGATCAAAAGCGGGGTTTTGAAGACTTTCTTGGTGGTTGGTGCGTACTGGATCAATTCGACCAGATCGTTGCGATAGATTACCTTTCCCGGTGTGGAGGCGATATTTTCACCAAGTTTGAACGATGCTTCATCGCTCATGGTGATCCGCAACTGGCCTTTGCTCTGTTCCAGATCATCGAGCAAATTCTCGATGCCGTTGACAAGGTTTTCTCCGCCGCTTTCAAAGGTCTCGCGGATAACTTCCGGGTTGGTGGCGATGAAATTACTCGGCGACAGGGCGTTGACGAACTGGCGGGTGTAAAAATTGACCTTACGGGCGGTCTTGTCGTCCAGTCCCTCAACACCTCCAACAACCGATGTTACCCAGTTGGAGGTCAGCAGATAGGACTGTTTGATGAAATTGAAAACATCGTTTTCGTTCCAGCTTTCATGACCAAAACGCCGGTCTTCCTGGTCGGGTTGAATATCGACAGGGCTTTGCCCACCCATCATCCGGTTGCTGCTGGCCGTCCAAAGATTGAGGTATTCCTGCCACAGGGCCAACTGGTTTTCAGCCAATTGGGCGGGGTTGGCCATCATTTTCGCCGTAAGCTCAATGAAAGCATTGCTCAGGTGGGAACCGGAATTCAGATCCGCGAGGCTGCTTTCAGCCAGTTGTTTGGCAAAAAAATCGGATATAATGCGTTGAAAACGCATTGAAAGTTCGCCAACAGACTCCGAATTGATAACGCCGTAGGTTTCCGATGCCGCACTGTTTGCTTCTTCGTCCAAAACTCAAGCCTCCGGTTAAATTCGCTTAAGTGTATACGTGGCCGCAAGACATTGATAAAAATGCAATAAAGCTATTATAGCGTAAGATACTTTTAATCATATCCCGGTATTTTACGGGCTCTGCAAGGAGCACATGTATTTTTTCGATAAGACCTTAAAAGAGGATTCGAGTGTCGATGAGCAATAAACAGCAACGCCCCGTCCAAGTTGGAGTCAAGGCAGGCTACAGCCGCCCTCTTGTAGCGGGCGCTCTGGTCACCGTGTTAAGCGGCCTTGCCGGTTGCTCTTCCGTGCCCGACGCCGTCAATCCGGCCGAATGGTACAAAAGCACCGTCGATTTTTTTGCTGGCGAGGATGGCGAAGGCCAGGTCAGTCAAGAAAACCAGGACGCATCGGCTGAACAGACACCGATTCCGGGTGAAGATAAGGCGTTTCCTGAATTGTCCACAGTTCCCCAGCGCACCAGTGCGCCGGTACAGGGCGGTCTGGTAGCCGATACCGAAAAACGCAAATATGCCGAACCCATTGCCCGTCAGGGCGAGGCCACAGAAATGCTTGCAGCCCAGCCACCTGCTGCACCACCTGCGCCGTCTGCCGAACAGGTATCGACTGCGATGGTGTCTCCGGTCCAGCCTGCACCACCAGCCATGCCTGCGGCTCCGGTTGTTCAAGCTCCTGCTTCCATGCCGGCGGCGCCTGCTGATGCCGGTTTTGCCTCGATTGTTCCAAATTCCATCACCCTGACACCACCGCCGTCTGCCCCGGCTATGCCGGCTAATGCCATGGCGTCAATCGATGAAGATCCATACGGTACCGTCGTAGTCTCCTCCATGGGTATCGAGATGGCTGCTGCCGCAGCTGCTCCGGCTTCAAACCCTGTTCCTGCCGCGCAACCGGCTATTGCCCAACCCGTATCCACAAGCCTGAAACGCTCGACGCAAGCCACCGTTGGCGGTGTCAAGGTTGCGACGATCCTGTTTGAAACCGGCTCGTCGGGCCTTAGTCAGAATGATCGCCGGATTTTGGGTGAAGTGATTCGACTGCATCAGCAACGCGGCGGAACAGTAACCGTCGTCGGCCATGCCTCAAGCCGGACACGCAACATGGACCCGGTCAGCCACAAAATGGTTAACTACAGTGTTTCTGTTGACCGTGCCGACAGGATCGCCAAGGAATTGCGTTCCATGGGAATGGCGCCTGATATGATCGTCGTCGACGCGCGCGCCGATAACATGCCGCTTTATTACGAAAGTATGCCATCGGGTGAAGCTGGTAACCGTCGCGCCGAAATTTATTTTCAGAACTAAACACCCCTAGCGGTCTGCATCATCTAAATTGCATCCCTACGATCGCTTTTCCCGTTTCCTCGGCAGGAGGGGGCACGCAGGCGATGCCGAAGCATCGTCAAGTGTTGCCGACACCCCGAGGGGACGGGAAAAGCGACCCGGAGGGCGGTGTTGCAAGGCTTCCGGACGTTGTCATGCGCTGCTTGTGGTGGAAAGCCACCACGGCGCAACGCATTCCTAGCCGGAAACCTTGCAACACCGTCGTAGGGGTGTAATTTAGATGATACAGACCACTTTCGGGGTATATGAGAAATATGGAAAAGGATTTTCACCGGATAAGGCGATTGCCGCCTTACGTGTTTGCCGAAGTCAATGCGATGAAGGCAAGGGCGCGGGCAAACGGTGAGGACATCATCGATTTTGGCATGGGTAATCCGGACCAGCCGACGCCCCAGCACATTGTTGATAAATTGACCGAAACGGTGCAAGACCCGCGCACCCATCGATATTCCAATTCTCGCGGCATTCCGGGATTGCGAAAAGCCGTTGCCGCCTATTACGAACGCCGCTTCGACGTTTCCATCGATCCGGAATCCGAAACCATCGTCACCCTGGGGTCGAAAGAGGGACTGGCCAATCTGGCATCCGCCATTACCTCGCCGGGTGATGTTATTCTGGTTCCCAATCCCAGTTATCCGATCCACCCGTTTGGATTTATTATCGCCGGGGCTTCTGTGCGAAATGTGCCGGTCACCCCAGATCAGTCATTTATGGAGGCATTAGAGAGGGCGGTTGTTCACAGCGTTCCCAAGCCGACGGCGCTGGTTTTGAATTTCCCCAACAATCCGACGGCAGAATTGGTGGACCTGGATTTCTACGCTCAGGTTGTCGATTTTTGTCGCCACCATGAAATCTGGATTTTATCGGATCTTGCTTACGCCGAAATATATTTTGATACCACCCCGCCGCCGTCGATCCTGCAAGTGCCGGGGGCCAGGGATATCGCTGTCGAATTCACATCCATGAGCAAGACGTACAACATGCCCGGCTGGCGCATTGGTTTTTGCAGTGGCAACAAGACTTTGGTAGCGGCGCTGACGCGGATCAAATCCTATCTTGATTATGGCGCTTTCACACCGGTTCAGGTTGCCGCTACGGCTGCCTTGAACGGTCCGCAGGACTGCGTCGATGAAATCCGCACCCTTTACAAAGAGCGCCGCGATGTCTTGATCGACGGGCTGGCCGCCGCTGGCTGGGATGTGCCTTCACCGGCCGCAACGATGTTTGCCTGGGCCCCGATCCCGACCGCTTTCCGGCATTTGGGTTCTATTGAATTTTCAAAGTTGTTGCTTGCCGAAGCCCATGTTGCCGTTGCACCGGGTATTGGTTTTGGCGAACACGGCGATGGTCATGTCCGTATCGGACTGGTCGAAAACGTTCACCGCACCCGCCAGGCGATCAGGAACATTAAATCGTTCCTGGGAACTTATCAGAATGTTATTGAAAAAGCGGACAAACAAGCCGCAACACATTAGTGGATGTCATGAATGAGTGAACCTTTGAAAATCGCCGTAGCCGGCTTGGGAACCGTCGGTGCAGGAATTCTTAAACTGCTGTCCGAACATGGCGACTTGCTGGAAGGCCGTTGTGGCCGAAAGATTCAGGTGACCGCCGTATCTGCCCGTGATCAGGGCAAGGACCGGGGTGTCTCGCTCGATGGCCTTGAATTCTATGAAGACGCGGCCCGGATGGCGCGTGAAGCTGATGCCGATGTCATTGTTGAACTGATCGGTGGCGCCGACGGGATCGCCAGGGAAACCGTCGAGGCGGCGATTGACGCTTCGCGCCATGTGGTGACAGCCAATAAAGCGCTGATTGCCCACCATGGAACGGAACTGGCGCTTAAAGCAGAAACCGCCGGTGTTAGCCTGGCCTATGAAGCTGCCGTCGCCGGTGGCATTCCGATTATCAAGGCGTTGCGCGAGGGGCTTGTCGCCAATGGCATTCAAAGCATTCATGGCATCCTGAACGGAACATGCAATTACATCCTCAGCCGGATGCGTGATGAAGGACTTGAATTCACCGAAGTGCTGGAAGATGCCCAGCGTCTGGGTTATGCCGAAGCCGATCCGGAGTTTGATATCGAAGGCGTCGACGCGGCCCACAAACTGGCAATCCTCGCCTCATTGGCCTTTGGCAGGAAAGCCAATTTTGATGATGTCCACGTTGAAGGCATCACCCGTATTTCACAAATGGATATCCGCTTTGCCGAAGAGCTTGGTTACCGCGTCAAGCTACTGGGCATCGCTTCGCAAAGCGATCACGGCATCGAGCAGCGGGTGCATCCGTGTCTGGTTCCTACGGCCGCCCCGATCGCCAGCGTCGAAGGGGTGTTTAACGCTGTCGTCGCCGAAGGGGATTTTGTCGATACCCTGATGATGGAAGGGCGCGGGGCCGGGGAAGGGCCAACCGCTTCCGCTGTTTGCGCCGATCTTGCCGATATCGCGCGAGGCATACTGATACCGGCATTTGGTATTCCCGCCAAAGACCTGAAATCTTCAACGACGGTTTCAATGGATGCCCACAAGGGGGCTTACTACATTCGCCTGATGGTTATCGACCGGCCCGGTATTTTTGCCGATGTGGCAACCACGCTGCGTGATAACGAAGTATCTATGGAATCGATCCTGCAACACGGCAGGGGCGCCCCGGGTGAAGCCGTACCGGTGGTGTTGACATTGCATGAGACAGAGGAAGCCCGTGCCTCCGCCGTCATAGAAACAATTGCCAATCTTGATGGTGTGCTTGAAGCACCGGTAATGATTCGGATAGAGAATTTATAATGGCTGATACAAACAACGCTGGACGCAATCTGGCCATGGAAGCCGTCAGGGTCAGTGAAGCGGCAGCCCGCGCCGCCAGCGTCTGGATGGGGCGTGGTGATGAAGAATCTGCCGATCAGGCCGCCGTGGATGCCATGAGCAAGGCGCTCAAGGCCCTGTCGATTGACGGCACTATCCGCATTGGTGAAAACAACGGCAGTCAGCTGACCGTCAACGAAAAGGTCGGCGATGGCAAAGGACCAGCCGTTGATGTTGCCTTGATGCCGGTGGAAGGTCCGACCATTGTCGCCAAGGGCGAACCCAACGGCCTTTCCGTCATTGCTTTGGCCGAAGGCGGCAAGTTCCTTAACGTCCCCGATCTGTACATGGAAAAAATCGCCGTCGGTGGCGGCTTGCCGGCAGGGCTTGTCGATCTGGACAATCCGCCGTCAGAAAACCTGAAAGCGCTGAGTGCGGCCAAAGGCGTGCCCATCAGTGATCTTGTCGTGTGCATTCTGGACCGTCCCCGCCATGGTGAAATTATCGCCCAGGTTCGCGAAGCCGGTGCCCGCATCATGTTAATTGTCGACGGTGATGTTTCGGGTGTTGTCGCAACGGTTTGGCCGAAAAGCGGTATTGATTTGTATTGTGGCATCGGCGGCGCTTCACAAGGCGTTCTCTCAGCCGCAGCCCTTGCCTGTGTCGGCGGTCAGATGCAGGGGCGGTTGGTCGTCCGCGATAATGCCGACAGGGTAAAAGCCGACGATGCCGGTATCACAGACCCTGCACAAAAGTTC